>NZ_JBHWGD010000028.1:5200-29073 GCF_042733235.1 Kitasatospora sp. NPDC059722 | reverse complement strand
CCCGGCCCTCCCTCCCGCTCCCGGGGCGCCCGCCGGGGCGCCGCGGGGGGCTCTCCCGGTGCCCACCCCGGGCCCCCGCGCGGCGGGGCCCCCCGCCCCCGAGGGCGGGGGCCTCGCCCGCGGCGGGGGCCCCGACGACGCCGGCGAAGGACCGGCGGGCGGGGCCGGCCGCGGGTACGGGCTGCCGGCGATGCGCGCGCGGCTGCGGCAGCTCGGTGGCACGCTGACGGTCGAGAGCGCCCCCGGCGAGGGCACCGTCGTCTCCGCCTCGATCCCCCTGGAGCAGCAGCCATGACCACGACTCCCGTCCGGCTGCTGGTCTGCGACGACCACGCGGTGGTCCGGGCCGGCCTGCTCGCGCTGCTCGCGAGCGCGGGCGACTTCGAGGTGGTCGGCGAGGCGAGCACCGGGGAGGAGGCGGTCGCGCTGGCCGACCGGCTGGCGCCGCAGGTCGTGCTGATGGACCTCCAGCTCGGGGACGGCATCGACGGCGTGGAGGCCACCCGCCGGATCACCGCCGCGCCCGGCGGTCCGCACGTGCTGGTGCTGACCACGTACGACACGGACGCCGACATCAGCCGCGCGATCGCCGCCGGGGCCACCGGCTACCTGCTGAAGGCCGAACGGCCGGAGGAGCTGTTCGCCGCCGTCCACGCCGCCGCGCGGGGGAGGACGGTGCTGTCGCCGCCGGTGGCGACCCGGGTGATGGCGCAGATGCGGGCGCCCGCGCCGCAGCTGACCGAGCGCGAGCAGGACATCCTGGAGCAGTTGGCGCAGGGGCTCGGCAACCGGGAGATCGCCCGCGCGCTGTTCATCAGCGAGGCCACCGTGAAGACCCACCTGGGCCGCATCTACGACAAGCTCGGCGTCGACACCCGGTCCGGCGCGGTGGCCGTCGCCAAGGAGCGCAGGCTGCTGCGCTGAGCGCTCGTCCGGTGCCGCTCCGTACTGTCGAAGTGCTCGGAATGTCGGATTCCAGACCGGCGCACGCTCTCCCCCGCACCCCGCACGCGCCCCCGACGGACCGTCGCGCGCCCTGATGCGCCCACAAATACCTGGTGGCGCGGCGTCCACGACCCTGTCACGATTGTGGATGTTTCGTGGATCCCGCTATTGACAAACCAACCACGCGGTTTGTTAGCTTGGGTCCAACGACCTCCCTGGGGGAAGGGGCTCGCCGGGGTCCGTGCGGACCGCCCTCGCCGGAGGGCACCGCCAGGGGGGCCGGCGAGCGGCCGGGGGGTCGGGGGGAGCGGCAGTGCCGAAGCCGCGCGACGAGGGTGGCGCGGAGCGTGTCCGGGGGGGCTCGCTCCGCGCCTCCTCTGCCCACTGATCTGCGCACCGATCTGCACACCGAGGCCCCGCCCGACGCGGGACCCCGCGTCACGCCATCGCGCTCCAGTGGGAACAGCAGACGTACGGCAGCGGCGCGCGGCCGCACCCACCCGCGGCCTGCGTGCGCGACGGGTGCTCCGGACGGTCCGCCCCCGGTGAGCTCGCGATCAGCCCGGCCTCGCCCAAGTCGCCGAACTCCAGCACCAGTTGATAGCCGTCCCGGGTCGTCGCGGCCACCCGCGGCAGCTCCCGGCCGACGCCCAGCGCGGTGATCGTCCAGCCGCGCCGCCGCCAGTGGCCCTCGACCACGCCGGCCAGCACCGCGCGCCGCGCCTCCGACACGATGGTGAGGACGTCCCGTCCGCGCGTGACGTACCAGTGCGGACCGTCGCCGGACCGGGGCGGCGGCAGCCGGACGCCGGACCGGGGCGGCGCGCTCTGCCAGACGGGCATCGGCCGGATCGCGTCGAGCGTGTCCTGGAGCAGCGTCTCGCATCTCGCGGCGGCGACGAGTTGATCGACCGTCGCCTCCCCCAGCGGCCAGGCGGCCGGCTCCTCCGGCCCGAAGCAGGGGCGGCCCACCGGGCATCCGAGGTTCAGGTCGGCACGACCTGGCAGCACTGGGTTCTCCGTACTCCTCCCGGTGTTCAACCCGGGCAGGGATTCCGTCTCTCCTTCGACGGCGCGCGTACGCGATCGGTTCCGGCACCGCCGACGTCGGCGGCTTCTCGCTCGGCGCCGTCGTCGCCACCGCGGCCGCCGCACTGCGCCCGGATCAGGTCCGCCGGCTGGTCGCCACCGCCGGGTGGATCAGCAGCGAGCAGGACGAGTACCTGCGCCTGTCCTTCGCCACCTGGCTGTCGCTCGCCGCCGACCCCGTCGCCTTCGGCCGCTACGCCACCCTCACCGCCTTCAGCCGGGGCTTCCTCAACCGGATCGGCCGAGCTGCCGTCGAGGCCAACACCGCCTACATGCAGCCGACTTCGGGCACGTTGCGGCACATCGCCCTCGACCTCGCGCTGGACCTCGGCCCGCTGCTCCCCCGGGTCCAGGCACCGGCTCTGGTCATCGGCTGCACCCAGGACGCCACCGTGCCGGTGGAGAACACCCGCCGGCTGCACGCCGCCCTCCCCGGCAGCGCGTACGCCGAGTTCGACACCGGGCACATCGTCCTGGCCGAGGAGACCGAGGCGTACACCAGGACCGTCCGCGACTTCCTCGACGGCTGAGCGGGAATCCCGACCGGCTGCCCCCGCGGAACCGGCACGCCCGACCGGCGACCGACCCGGACCGAGCGGGCCCGACCGGCGACCGACCCGCCCCGCGCCGGAGAGAGCACACCGCGGCCCGCCTGGCAAGAGCCACGGCAGAACGTCCGATTCCCGCACACGGCACCGAAATCCGAATTGACTCGACATCAGCTCGCGAGAGGAGATGGGCTTGTCCGTCGCCGCTCCGCACGAGAGCGCGACACGTCATGCAAGGAGACGATGATGCGCATACTCCTCACCGGCCCGGCCGCGGCCGGCCACCTCTTCCCGATGGTGCCCACCGCCCAGGCCCTGCGCGCCGCCGGGCACGACATCCTGTTCGCCGTCTCCCGGCCGCTGGACCAGATCCGCAGCGCCGGCTTCCCGCTCGCCGAGATCGGCGACGGCCGCGACATGCGCGACCTGTTCTCCGAGGCCAACGACGGCCAGCTCAGCTACAGCGGCCACGGCCTCGACCAGGACGGGATCCTGGACATGGCCGCCCGCGCCTTCGCCTACGTCGCCCGTCCCACCGTCGACGGCCTCCTCGACGTCGCCTCCGACTGGGGCGCCGACCTGCTCGTGCACGCCGCGTTCCAGCCCGCGGCCCCGCTGGTGGCGGCCAAGCTCGGGATCCCGTCGGTCCTGCACAACTACGGCATCCCGACCGGCCGCGACATGGTCGAGCGCCTCGCCGGCCACTTCACCGACCTCTACGAGAAGCACGGCGTGGCCGGTCCCGCCACGCCCACCTCGCTCAGCATCGGCCCGCTCGGCGGCGACCCGGACGGCCTGCGGATGCGCTACGTGCCGTACAACGGCGGCGGCCTCGTCCCGGGCGAGTTCCTGGCCCCGGCCGAGCGTCCGCGGGTCCTGATCACCCTGGGCACCGTGGTCACCCAGATGGACGGCGTCAGCGCCGTCTCCCGCCTGATCGAGGCGGCCTCCGCGGTCGACGCCGACTTCCTGCTCGCCGTCGACGGCGCCGACATCGCCCCGCTCGGCACCCTGCCCGGCAACGTCCGCGCCCTGCCCTGGGTGCCGCTCGCCGACCTGGTCCGCCACTGCGACGGCGTGATCCAGCACGGCGGCGCGGGCACCACGGGCACCACCCTCTCGGCCGGTGTCCCTCAGCTGCTGCTCCCCCAGGGCGCCGACAACTTCATGGTCGCCGACGCGCTCGTCGCCGCCGGCATCGCTCTGCGCTCCACCTCGGAGACCGTCGACACCGACGTCCTGAACCGCCTCCTGACCGACACCGACCTCCGCGCCGCCGCCGCCCGCGTCCGCGCCGAGAACGACGCCCTCCCCACCCCCGCCGCCATGGTCCCCACCCTGGAGGCCCTGGCCGCCGCCCGCTGAACCGCCCCGGCACCCGGCAGCCGCAGGCCACCCGGCCTGCGGCTTTCCGCGTTGCGGCGCGGGCACGCGCCGCCGCCCCGCCCGACGGACGCCGCTCCTGCCGGCACGCCGTGCGCTCCGGACAACTGCTCCGGCAGTGTTACCGGTTCTGCCGGTCGCGACGGTCCCGTGGGCGGTGCCCGGCGCAAGCGCAGGTGGGCAGCGGTGCGGTCGGCGGCGGCCGGACGCCCGGGGGCTCCCGCTCCTCTGGCCGGGCTGGAGGAGTGCGCCCAGGCGAGGTCCGTACGGTGGTCGAACCGCAAGGCCGTTCCCCGTGCCGACCCACCAGAGGAGCGTCGCATGAGCCGGTTCGACCAGCTCGCGTACACCGAGGCGGTGCGCCAGGTCCAGGAGGAGATGGGCAGCGCCACCGCCGCCGACCGCCGGCTGCGGCGCCCGGCCGAGGAGGCCGAGCCGCTCACCGGCTCCGAGGCCTCGTTCATCCGCAGCCTCGACGGCTTCCTGTTCGCCAGCGTGGGCCAGACCGGCTGGCCGTACATCCAGTTCCGGGGCGGCCCGACCGGGTTCGTGCACGTGCTGGACGAGCACACGCTCGGCTACCTCAGCGTCCGGGGCAACCGGCAGTACATCACCACCGGCAACCTGCGGGGCGACGACCGGGTCGCGCTCTTCTTCATCGACCACGCGCGCCGGGCACGCCTCAAGCTGTTCGGCCGCGCCGCCGCCGTGCCGATCGGCGACGACCCCGGGCTCGTCGAGCGCCTGAGCGAGCCGCGCACCGAGGGCGCGGTCGAACACGTCGTCACCATCCGGGTCGAGGCGTTCGCCTGGAACTGCCCCAACCACATCACGCCCCGGTTCAGTCAGCGCGAGGTCTCCGACGCCCTGGCGCCGGTCCACAAGCGCCTCGCGCAGCTGGAGCAGGAGAACGCCGCCCTGCGCGCCGAGCTCGCCGCGGGAAAGCCGCAGTAGGACGGGAGCGGCCCCAGGGAGCGGCCCCGGGGGCGTCCCCAGGGGAGCGGCCCCGGGTGCCCGGTGTTCCGGTGACGCACCCGGCTGTCCGCTGACCTAATTCGGCAGCCGGTTCCGGGCGTTGAGAAAGGTCTGCACCAATCCCTAGCCTCGAATCGTCCAAGAACACCGAGGCGAACGGAGACATCGCCCATGGTCAGCGATGTGATCGACCGGAACGGCCGGCTCCAGGAAATCACGGACCGCCTCACCGGCCACGACGGGCAACCCGCCCTCGCCACCCCCGGACCCGTCCGCGACGCCGCCAGGGCCACCGCCGGCGCCGCCGATCCGTCGTGAACCGGCCCCGCATCGGCGTCGACCTCGTGCCGCTCACCCGGATCCACGAACTCCTGCCGGTGCTCAGGCGGTTCCTCTCCACCGACGAGCTGACCGCCTCCCGGACCCCGGACGGCGCGCCCGACCCGTCCGGGATCGCCGGACGGCTGGCCGCCAAGGAGGCCGTCTTCAAGCTGTTCGGCACCGTCGGCCGGCCCGTGCCCTGGCAGGGCATCGAGATCCTGCGCGGCCCCGGCGGCCGCCCCGAGGTCCGGCTGGCCGGCTCGGCCGCCGAACTCGCCGCCGACGCCGGGCTCGGCCCGATCGACATCAGCATCAGCCACGACGGCGGCTTCGCCATCGCCGTCGCGGCCACCACCGCTCCCTGAGCGGGCCCACCACCGTCCGCGCCCTTCGAAGGGAACCGCCATGAGCGCCACCGGCACCGGCACCGCCACCGGCATCGACAAGGTCCGCGACTGGATCCTCGGCCGCCACCCCGGCCGCACCGAACTCGCCCCCGACGTCAACATCATCGAGAGCCGCCTGGTCGACTCGCTCGCCTTCGTCGAGCTCGTCTACACCATCGAGGACGCGGCCGGCATCGAGATCGACTTCGACACCATCGACATCGAGGACTTCCAGTCCCTCGCCACCATCCAGAAGGCGTTCTTCGCCTGAGCCCGAGGAGGGACCACCCATGCACGCCGTTTCCTACACCGCCCAGTGGATGGCCGCCGCCCGCGCCCAGGAGTCCGAACGCGAGGACGCCCTCTTCACCGACCCCCTCGCCCGCGACCTCGCCGCCCCCAAGGGCTTCGAACTGATCGAGCGTTATGTCGGAGGCGGTGTCCTGCCGTTCATCTCGATCAGGACCCGCTACCTGGACGACGCCATCCGCGACATCCTCGCCGAGGGCGGCATCCGGCAGGTCGTCCTCATCGCCGCCGGCATGGACACCCGCGCCTTCCGCCTCGACTGGCCCGACGGCACCGAGCTCTACGAGGTCGACCACGGCCCCCTCATCACGGAGAAGCGCCGCCGCCTCGACGCCCTCGGCGCCGAACCCCGCACCGACCGCCGCGAGGTCTCCGCCGACCTCACCCAGGACTGGCTGCCCACCCTCGAAGCCGCCGGCTTCGACCGCACCCGCCCCACCCTGTGGATCGCCGAGGGGCTGACCTTCTTCCTCACCGAGGACCAGGTCTCCGGCCTGCTCACCCTGCTCGCCTCGGCCTCCGCCCCCGGCAGCCGCCTCGCGTTCGACATGCTCGGCCGGGCCCAGCTGCGCAGCCCGTTCGCCAAGACCTTCCTCGACGCCCTGGCCGCCGACGGCACCCCGTGGGTCTTCGGGACCGACGAGCCCGAGGAGTTCCTGACCGCCAACGGCTGGAAGGCCGTCGACGTCAGCGAGCCCGGCCAGCCCGGCGCCGGCGAGGGCCGCTGGCCCTACGACGTCCAGCCGCGCGACCGCCGCGGCGCCAACCGGCTGTGGCTCGTCCGCGCCGAGATCGCGGCCGCGTGATGAGCGAGCGGACGGCGGAGCGCCGGATCACGCTGGAACGGATCGAGTCGTACGCGCCCGAGCGCAGCGTGCGGATCGAGGAGCTCGGGGAGCACCTCGGTCTGCGCCGCGGTGATCTGGGGGTGTTCCGCAAGTTCTACGGTCTCGACCGGCTGCGGTACGACCCGCAGCTGCCGCTGCTGGACCTGTTGCGGCCGGCGGCGCGCGCGGCGCTGGCCGCCCTGCCCGACGACGGACACGTCGACTACCTCGCCTACGCCCACGTCACCCAGGCCGTCGCCCCGGCCGACACCGACATGGCCCAGGTCGTGCGCGACGACCTCGGACTCACCGGCGCCGAGGCCTTCGGACTGAGCCACCAGGCCTGCGTCAGCAGCCTCGGCGCGATCGAGATCCTCGGCAACCTGCTGCGCGCCGAAGGCCGCGAAGGCGCCCACGCCCTCATGGTCACCGGTGAGCAGGCCTACTCCCCCATCGTGCAACTGGTCCCCAACACGGCGATCATGGCCGACGCCGCGGCCTCCTGCCTGCTCACCCTGGACGGCGACGGCGACATCGTCCGCTCCTTCACCACCCGCACCCTCGGCGAGTACGCCCGCTGGCTGGAGCTCACCCCCGAGCAGAGCACCGAGTACGGCGAGCAGTACGCCGCCAGGATCGCCGAGGTCATCCACCAGGCGCTGGCGGAAGCCGGGTTGACCTTCGACGACGTCGACCTCGTCATCCCCCACAACGTCAACAAGCTCGCCTGGCGCCAGACCGTCAAGGAACTCGGCATCGACCAGGACAAGGTCTTCCTCGACAACGTCCCCGTCTACAGCCACACCTTCGCCGCCGACGTCTTCCTCAACTACACCACCCTGCGCGACACCGGCCGGCTCACCGACGGCGCGCACTACCTCCTGGTCTCCGTCGGCCTCGGCGCCACCTTCGGCGCCATGGTCATCACCCACCGCACCCCGGGAGGCAGCCGGTGAACCGTCAGGACGTGCTGATCACCATCGAGAAGGCGCTGAGCGAGGTCCTGGAGCGACCGATCACCGGGCTGACCGAGGACACCGCGCTCTTCGACGACCTGCGGCTCGACTCCTCGTCCGTCCTCGGGCTGCTGATGACCGTCGAGGAGGCCACCGGGATCGCGGTGGACCCGGACGACCTCGACATCGACCACCTGCGCACCATGCGCTCGTTCGCCGACTACGTCGAGGCCGCGCTGCGGCGGGAAGAGGGGACCTCATGACCGCGCTGGCCCTGCGCGCAGCCACCGCCGTACGCGCCCCGGCCGGCCCCGGCCCGGGCGAGGACGACCCCGCCCTGCTCGCCTACTTCACCGACCTCCTCGCCCCCTTCGGGCAGAAACCCGACCAGGACCTCTACCGCGGCGGCGCCCACCTCCACCACCGGGACCTCGTCGACCTCCTCCTGGCCGCCGACGAGGCCGTCGCGGCCGCCCGGCCCGACCTCGCGATCGTCGCCCACGCCCTGCCCGACCTCGCCCCCTTCACCGCCACCGCCCCCTACCTCACCGCCCGGCTCGGCGGCCGGGCCACCAACTTCGCCCTCACCGAACAGGGCCTCGCCGCGCCCTTCACGGCCCTGCGCATCGCCGCCGCCTACCAGGAGGCCGGCCGGGCCGCCGAGGTCGCCGTCGCCGTCCTCGAACAGACCACCCTGCCCACGCCGTACCCCCTGACGCCGCTGGTCGACTCCGCCGCGCTCCTGGTCCTCCGCGCGGACGCCGGCCCCGGCCCGCGGTTCGCCGGCGCCCACTCCGCCGACCACGCCGGCCCGGCCCTGGCCGCCCGACTCGACGGTCCGGACGCGGACGGCACCCTCCTCGTCCTCGGCCCCCACGTCACCAACAACATCCCCGACCACCCCGCCGTCCACCGCGCCGAACCCGGCAGCTACTGCACCGGCGTCTGGCTCGAACTCGCGCGCCACTGGCAGGACTGGCAGCACGCCCACCGCCGCGTCGTCCTCTGCGACACCGACCCCCGCACCGGCCGCACCCACCTGGCCGTGTTCGCCGACGGCGAGGAGTGACCCGGGTCCACCCGCACCCGCCCGGCGCCGCCACCCGTGGAGGGCCCGGCTCCGGCAGACAACGGACGAGGCAACCGAAGGGACGGCAGGAACAGGATGACCACGGTCAACGAGCAGAGCATCAGGCTGGATTCCGCACGAGCCGGGACGGGCCCGGCCACCTGGGGGCAGCGGGCGATCTGGGGGGTCGTCACCCGGCTCGGCGACGACGCCCCCCGGTACAACCTGCCCACCGAGCTCCCCGTCACCCCGCCCCGCCCCGCCGCCCGCGTCCTCGCGGACCTGACGGAGCTGCTCCACCTCCACGACAGCCTGCACACCAGGCTGCTGCCGGCCGGTGAGGACGGGCTGGAACAGGTCGTGGACGGCAGCGGCGAACTCCCCGTCGAGGTCCGGCGGTGCGCCGCGGCCGAGGCGCCGGAGGCCGGTGCCGCGCTGCGCAAGGAGCTGGCCGGACGCCCCTTCGACCACACCCGGGAATGGCCGCTGAGGGTCGGCCTCGTCGAGTGCGAGGGGCTGGTCCACCGGCTGGTCCTGACCGGTTCGCACGCCGGCATGGACTACTGGGGCCTCGTCCGGCTGCTGCGCGACCTCCGGTCGATCGAGGCGGGCGAGTCGGCCGAGTCGCTGCGCCGGTCCCGCCCCGCCCTCCAGCCGCTGGACGCCGCGGCGGTCCAGGCCTCGCCGCTCGGCCGCCGCCGGGACGAGGCCGCCCGCCGCTACTGGTGCGAGCAACTGGCCGCCGGCCCCCGGCGGATCTTCCGGGAGCCCGCCGCGCCGGAGCTCGCCGCCGATCCGGACCGGCTGTTCCCCAACGCGCTGCTGCGCTCGCCCGCGCTGGCCGTCGCCGTCGAGCGGGTGGCCGAGCACCTGGAGGTGAGTGACGCCGCGGTGCTGCTGGGCGCGGCCTCGCACCAGCTGGCCCGGATGTCCGGCAGCGACGACGTGCTGTTCCAGGTGGTCGTGGGCAACCGCTTCCAGCCGGCCGCCACCGCGGCGGTCAGCACGGTGGCGCAGGAGGCGCTGTTCCGGCTCCCGGACGCGGGCCGGGACTTCGTGGACGCGGTACGGCGGACGCGGTCCGTCTCGTTCGGCGCGTTCCGGCACGCCGCGTACGACAAGTGGGCGCTGGAGCGGGAGGTGGCACGGCTGGTCGAACGGGGGGAGGCGGCCGACCACTCGTACTGGTGGAACGACACCCGGGACCCGGGCAGCGGGCCGTTCGACACCGTCGAGCGGCCGGAGGACGCACTGGGCGAGCTGGCCGGCCGCACCGAGCTGAGCTGGCCGACGGACTTCCCGGCCCGGGTGAACGTCTCGATGGCGGTGGACGTGCTGACCGCCCCGGGCGCCCTGGACCTCGCGATGACGGCCGACCCGGCGGTGCTCGGCCGCGCCGGGATGGAGCAGTTCCTGCGGGGCGTCGAGCAGTTGATCGTCGCCGAGGCGCTCGCGCTGGGGGACGAGTGAGCGCGCGCTACGCGGGAATCGCCTGGACGGGCGCGGGCTACGAGGTCGAGGTCGTCGACGGCGCCGGCCGCAGGGCGGCCGAGCCGAGCCGCTGGGGAGCTGCGGCCGTCACCGGACTCATCTCCCTGATACGGGATTTGAGCTCGGACGACGAACCGGTGGCCGTGGTGCTCGACAGCACCAACGGACTGCTCGACGGCCCGATGACGGCGGCCGGCCTGGAGGTGTACCGCGCGGACCCCTGGGTACTGCCGCCCCGGCCGCGGTTCGGCTCCGTCCCGGCCGCACGCCTGGCGGAGCAGGCCAGGACCGCGCCCGGCACGCTGGCACGGGTGACCGCCGAGGGCGGCAGCCTGACCGGCCGGGCCGACGAGTTCCACGAGGTCGTCCGGCGCAGCGAGCCGACCCGGGCCGCCCTGGTGGCCGCCGGCCGCTGGTTCGAGCACGGTCCGCGGGACGCCCCGCGGGTCGCGCTCACCTTCGACGACGGCCCCGATCCGGTGCACACCCGGCGGGTGCTGGAGATCCTGGACCGCTACGGGGTGCGGGCGACGTTCTTCTGCGTCGGCCACCACGCCGCGGCGCTGCCCGACGAGGTGCGCCGGATCGCCGACGCCGGCCACGAGGTGGGCAACCACTCCTGGTCCCACCCCTTCCTGGCCGATCTGACGGCCGATCAGTTGCGCGAGCAGCTCGACCGCACGGCGGAGGCGGTGGCCCGGGCCACCGGCACGGCCCCGACCCGGTTCCGCCCGCCGTACGGCGCGCTGAGCCCCGAGGTGCCGGCCGTCCTGGAGGACCACCCGGCCACCCTGACCATGTTCGACGTGGACTCCCGCGACTGGACGCGGCCGGGGCCGGAGCGCATCGCGGCGACCGTCCTGGAGTCCGCCGGCCCCGGATCGGTGGTGCTGATGCACGAGGGCGCCGGCGACCGCGGCCAGACCGTCCAGGCCCTCCCGTCGATCGTCGAGGGCCTGCTCGACCGCGGCCTGGAACCGGTCACCGTCGGGGAGCTCGACCCGCCGCCCGTCACCCGACCCTGAACACCACGATCCACCAGCGGAGGACTGAACAGTCATGGAAGAACGCTTGACCGAGCACGCCCCCGCGGCCGCGTCCGCGCGGGTGGAGGACCGGCCCGCCGAGGCGCCGGCGAGCACCGAACCGGCGATCTGGTCCCGTAACTTCCGCTACTACTTCACCGCCCGCAGCGCGGGCCTGCTCAGCTGGGCGATGCTCCCGGTCGCCGTCTCGGCCGGCCTGCTCAGCGGCGGCTACGGCCTGAACGCCGCCGGCTACTCGATGGCCTTCCTGGTGGGCCCGTTCGCCGGCCTGGTGCTGTTCGGCGGCGTCCTCGCGGACCGCTTCACCGCCCGCCGCATGATGATCGCCGCCGACCTGACGAACCTCGTCGCCCACGTGCTGCTCGCGTTCCTGTTCATCCACGGCATCGACCACCTGTGGCAGCTGTACACCCTGCTCGTGGTGGCCGGCACGGCCAACGCCATGTTCCAGCCCGGCGCCTCCTCGACCGTCCCCCTCGTCTCCCGCGACGTCCAGGGCGCCAACGGCGTCCTGCGCACCTCCGAGGCCCTCACCGGCCTCGGTGGCCCGGCCCTGGCCGGCGCCATGGTCGGCCTCGGCGCCACCGGCTGGGTGATGGTGATCTCCGCCCTCGCCTACGGGACCAGCGCGGTCTGTCTGCTCACCCTGCGCCTCGGCGTGGTGCCCGCCCCGCCGGCCGGCGAGAGCCTGTGGCACAACCTGGCCGTCGGCTGGCGGGAGTTCCGCTCCCGCAGCTGGCTGTGGGGCGTCATCGTCATCTGGATGGTCTTCGCGGTGCTCTCCTGGGGTCCGCAGCTGTCGGTCGCCGCCGGCGTCATCGTCCCCGAGCACGGCGCCACCGCCTTCGGCCTGATCAACTGCGCCCTCGGCGCGGGCACCGTGGCGGGCGGCCTGCTCGCGATCCGCTACAAGCCCGAACGCCCCCTGGCCGCCGGTGCGGTGGCGATGCTCGCCTACCCGCTCTACCCGCTCGGCATCGTCCTGGACTGGTCCGTCTGGCTGCTCGCCGCCGCCCAGTTCGCGGTCGGCGTCGGCATCGGCGTGTGGGGCGTCATGTGGGCCACCAGCGTCCAGACCCAGGTCCCCGGCGAGGTCCTCAACCGCGTCCACGCCTACGAAGTCGCCGGCTCCGTCGGCATGTATCCCATCGGCAGCGCCCTCGCCGGCCCCGCCGTCGGCGCCTTCGGCACCGACCGGGTCCTCCAGGTCGGCGTCGTGGTGGCCCTCTGCACCGCCGCCGCCCTCCTCCTCACCCGCCCCATCCGCAGCCTGCGGCGAGTCCCCGCCCAAGCCTGACCACCCCGTCACCCGCACGGCCGCTGACCTGCTACTGTTCTTCCCGTCGGGAGGAAACGATCTCCCGAACAGGCGTCAGCGGTGCTACCAGAGCACGTCCTACTTTCAGTAGGAAGAGTCCGTGCGACCCGGGCCTGGCGCTCCATCACCGGACGAGGTCCGGCACCCACCAGGGTGCCGGGCCTCTTTCGCGTCCCGCCCCGAGTACCGTTGCTGCCGGTCGGCCAAGGGCGGAAAAAGGTCTCGTCACCGTCCTGTCACAGCCGCCCGCCTGAGGAACCGACGGCGCAACGGCGGTGTGTACGGGGCAGGTGCCGGTACTGGACCGGTACCACTCGATCCTTCGGGGGAGACATGCAGCAGAACACGCAGTACGCGAAGAAGGCCCTCAGACCCGCGGTTGCCGTGGTCTCGGCCGCCGCGGCAGCCCTGGTGATCACGGCCTGCGGACCGGGGGACGACCAGCCCGCCACCACCGCGGCCCCGTCGTCGGCGGCGACCGCCCCGACCGCGCCGAGCACCACGCCCGCGGCCCCGGTCAAGGGCGCCACGCCCTCCGCCGCCCCCGTCACGGTCGCCGCGTCGTCCACGCCGTCCGGCGCGGCGGCGCCGACCTGCACGCCAGGCGACCTGAAGGTGGACGCCCACCAGGCGAAGCAGCGTCCCAACGGCACGGGCATCGGAGCGGCGATCGTCGCCTTCACCAATGGCTCCGCGCACCCGTGCACGCTGGAGGGCTTCCCGACGGTGGCCGGCGCGGCCAACGGCTCGCCGGACCACAACGCCCCGCTCGCCGTGACCCGCACCGGCTCCGCCGCGCCCGTCAAGCTGGCCCCGGGCGGCAAGGCCTGGGTGAAGCTCACCTTCGTCCAGGTCCAGGGCGAGGCCGACGGCTACTGCGTCTCGGGCGCCACACCGGTCGCCTACCCCACCCTCGTGCTGGGCCTGCCGGGCGGCGCGGGAGCACACCAAGTGGCCCTGGACGACGGCCTGTTCGCCGAGTGCGACAACAAGGTGACCACCACCGCCCTGCTGGCCACCAGCCCCTCCTGACGCACACCGAGCGCGAACCAGGCCGCGACCCGCCGGCCTGGTCCCGCACCCGCGCACCCCGTCGGCGCTGCGGCGCACCCCGTCAGCCCCGGGTGAACACCCGCCCGTCGAGGTCGTGGAGCCGCTCGGCCCGCGCCGGGCGCGGTCAGCGCCCGCCGAGGGTGAAGCGGAAGCCGTCCCAGCCCTCGGCGACGTCGGCGGGCCTCGCGGCGGGAAGGCCCGCGGCCCGGGCGGCGTCCCGTACGACGTCCGGCCCGACGTGGCCCTCCCGGCCGGACGCGGGGATCAGCAGCCAGATCAGGCCGCGCCCCTCGACCCCTCCCACCTCGTCGAGCGCGTAGGCGAGCAGGTCGGTGAGCTCGCCGTCCTCGGCGCGGAACCACAGGAGCACGGCGTCCACCACGCCCTCCAGGTCCAGGTCGAGGAGGCCCTGCCCGGCGACCGAGTCGACGCTGTCGTGCAGGCCCAGGTCGATGTCGTCGCCGTAGCCTTCCTCCCGGACGACCATGCCGTGCTCGAACCCGAGCCGCAGGGCGCGGTCGCCGAGCTCCTCCTTCTCCTCCGACGCCGCCATGCGTGGTGTTCCTTCCCGCCCCGGGGCGCCGACCGCCCCGCCGACGAGCAGCCAACCAGACGCGTAGGACACCCCGGGTGTGCGGGCCCCGGGAAGCCCACTGTCCAGGGAGTGGAATTGCGCCCGCGGCCGGCGGTGCGCGCGACACCGTGGACACCATGATCCTTCAACCGGAGACCGACGACCTCGCCGCCTACCTCGCGGCGGACGAGGTGATCGACCACCAGCACCCCGAACTGCGGCGCCTGGCCGCCGAGCTGGCCACACCCGAGGCGGCCTTCCACCACGTGCGCGACCGGGTGTGGCACTCCGCCGACGCGGGCGCGTACAGCGGGGCGTTCCGCGCCTCTGAGGTGCTGGCCGCGCGCAACGCGATCTGCCACGGCAAGTCCCACCTGCTGGCCGCACTCCTGCGGGCCCAGGGTGTGCCGGCCGGCCTGTGCTACCAGCGCCTGGAGGACGGCGAGGGCGGCTTCGTGCTGCACGGCCTCAACGCCGTGCACCTGGACGGCCGCTGGTCGCGCCTGGACGCCCGGGGCAACCGCGAGGGCGTGGACGCGCGGTACGACCTGGAGACGGAACGGCTGGCCTGGCCGGTCCGCCCGGAGCTGGGCGAGCGCGACTACCCCGGCGTCTTCGCCGCCCCGCCCGCCCCGCTGCTCCGGGCGCTCGCCCGGGCGGTGCCGGGCGAGTCCGGATACGGCTATCTCCCGGGCGAACTCCCGGACTGAGCGGACGACCGCCGTGCCCGGTGAGGAGCCCGATCACGGGATGGACCGCGTCGTCCCCGGAGCCGCCCTCCGGGAACAACTCGGCGGCCTCCGCACTGCGGGGGAACATGTCCCGCTCGTACGCGGCGAGCGCCGCCTCCACGTCGCCGGGGTGCGCGGCGAGGGCCAGGCCGAGCTCGGCGCCGTCGAGCATGGCCAGGTTGGCGCCCTCGCCGTTCGGGGCCTGGAGGTGGGCGGCGTCGCCGAGCAGGGTCACCCCGGGCACCCGCTCCCACCGGTGCTCGGCCGGGAGGGCGTGGAGGTGGCGCAGGACCGGTGCGGAGTCCGCCTCGGTGATCAGCGCGAGGAGCTCCGGCGCCCAGTCGGCGAACTCCCGCGCGATGCGCGCGGTGACCGCGGCCGCGTCGGTGACGTCGAGGCCCGCGAACCAGTCCAGCGGCTCGGTGATCCCGATGTAGGCGTGCAGGGTGTCGCCGCTCTCCCGGTGCGCGAAGATCTCCCGGTCCGGCGACGACGCCGCGATCATCGAGCCGCCGCCGACCGCCCGCGCGGTGGCCGGGAACCGGGTGCGCGCGTCGGCCAGGTACGTCTCGACGACCGACTTGCCGGCGTACCCGGGCCGGGCGGCCGAGAGCAGCGGCCGCACGCGCGACCACGCGCCGTCGGCGCCGACCAGCAGGTCCGCGACGACTCCGGAGCCGTCGGAGAACGCCACCTCGTGCCGGCCGCCGCCCAGGGGGCGGACGGCGGTCGCCTTGCGCCCCCACCGCACGGTGCCGGCGGGCAGCGAGTCGAGCAGGATCCGCCGCAGGTCGCCGCGCTGCACCTCGGGACGCCCGCCCGTGCCGTCGTCGGCCTGCTCGAACAGGACGGTCCCGTCGCGGTCCAGCACCCGCATCGCCTGGCGCCCCTCCAGCACGATGGCGCGGAACTCCTCCGTCAGCCCGGCCGCCGCCACGGCGAGTTGCCCGTTGTAGTCGTGGATGTCGAGCAGCCCGCCCTGCGTGCGCGCCGACGGGGAGGGATCGGCCTCGTGGACCGCGACCGGGATGCCGTGCAGGTGCAGGACCCGGGCCAAGGTGAGGCCGCCGAGCCCGGCGCCGACGATCGTGACGGGTGTGCGCATGGGTGACTCCTTCGGGATCGGGCCGCCCGATCGGTTCCGGCCGGCCTCCCCGGACGCTGTCAGGCGCCGCCGTCATACCGCCGTCATCCGGCCGTCGGACCCTGCCGGACGACCGGCGGGCCACCGGCATGCGACTGTCCGCACACCACCCGACGCCGCCCGGACCACCCCCGAAAAGCGGGGCGCACGGCCGCCGGTACGCGCCCTCTTCCTCCGGAGGACGACCCGGCCGCCGACTACGCCAACCGTGCGCCCGAACACGTCCCCGGGCCGGCCCGTGCCACCGCCGGCGCCCGCCGCTCCGGCCACCCCGCCGCACGCGCCCGCATCCGGCACGTGCGCCCGGCCACCTGCCGTCCGTACCCGACCTTGTCCCAGCACCCCACTGCTGCGCCCTCTTGACGGTCCGTCAGCACGAGAGGCCCCGGCCACCCCGCCGACCACACATGTGCCACACACAACCCTCAAACCTCGGCCGCACGGCTCGCGGGTGTGGCACGGAAACGCATCGGCTCGCCCGGACGGTCGTTGGTCGTGCAGCGCGTGAGACAGCTCGCGCCGCCGAGCCGGCCGCCGAAGACGTCGGCCGGCTCGGGTCCTTCGCACGAGGAGCCGACCGGTGAGCGACCTTGTCCGCCTCATTCCGCAGCCCAGGGAAGCCGAACGCGCCGACCTGAGCGTTGACGCTCTCGAATTCCTGAAACGGTACGGCCTGCACCCGGCGCCGGAGGCCTACCTCTCGCACGGATACGTGGACCTGTGCCTCAAGGCGTGGCCGACCGCTGGGGGCGCCCCGCTGCGCCTGGCCGCCCGCTGGGCCCTGTGGACGTGGACAACCGACGACCTGCTGGACGGAGACCTCCGCGGCGCCCCGCTGGACGCGGTCGGGAGGCTGACCCGGTCGCTGCTGTGCGTCTGCGCCGAGAGCGACCGGCCCGCACCCGACGACCATCCCGCGGTCCACGCGCTGGCGGAGCTGGTCCGGGAGAGCCGCGCGATGATGCCCGACTTCTGGTGGCAGCGCTACCGCGAGCAGCTGGCCGCCTGGATCGTCGCCGCACGCGACAAACTGGTGCACTACGTGCAGCCGGGACGAACGCCCACGCTGCGCGAGTACCTGATGCTCCGTCCGGCCGACGGCGGCATGCTGCTGGCCGCGATGTGGTGCGAACTCGCCGACCAGTGCATCACGCCGCACTGGGGCGACCCCATGGTGCAGGACCTCCTGGACGCCTTCTCGACCTGCGGGATCCTCACGAACGACCTCGCGGCCGACGGCGGCAAGGACGAGACCTTCAACGCCATCGCCGCCCGGATGGCCGACGGCGGCCTGTCCGCGGCGCAGGCCCGCCAGGACGTGAGCGAGCGGCTGGACGCGGAAGAACGGCGCTTCTGCTGGCTCCACTCGGCGGTGCGGCGCGGCTTCCACGCCGGACCGCCCCCCGCGGCCGACGCCGCCGCCGGCCCCCCGGTGGACCAGGTCCTGGACACCCACCGCTTCGCCCTGCTCCTGGACCAGTTCCTCGCCGCCCTCACCACATGGACCGGCACCAGCGCCCGGTACCCGGTGCTGCCCGGCACCCCGCAACCGGCGCGCCGCGCCCTGCGCGACGTCCTGATCACCCCCGCCGTCCGCACGTGGAAGGCCGTGGGCCCGCGCTCCCGGCGGACCCGGACGAGCGCCGCCCCGGCCCGCTGAATCCCCGGGCGCCGACCGGCGTTCTGCAGGGCTGATGGCTCAAGTCGACCCGGCCCCCGGGCAGATCCCGGCAACCCGCCCCCCCAGGAGCCGACCGCAGCCGGTGGCACCGCGCCCGTCCCCGGGCCGGTGCCACCGCCGTTGACGGCACCGAGCCCGTCACAGGCAGGGCAACCAGGAGCCCCGCCGTCCGCGCCCGGCCCGGGGAGTGGCAGGCTACGGGGCGGTGAGCAGGCACAACACACACGGGAGGCAGAGGTCGTGATGCCGGCCCTGGAGAGCACCTGGACCTGGGAACGCGACCGGCCGCTCAAGTACGTCCTGGCCGAAGAGGAGTGGGACGGCGAGCCGACCGTGTGGGCGCGCTGCGCCGAGGCCGACGGCTTCTTCGTCGAACCGGCCCCGCACCGCAAGCGGCTGACGCTCGTGGGCTGCGCCCCGACCGGCCGCCTGCTCAAGGCGGCCGAGCACGCCCGGCACCGGCCCGGCGGACCCGTCGACCTCGGGGCCCTCGGCCTCATCGTGGACTTCACCGCGCCCGGGACGGACCCTGAGAAGGACCCGTACGGCGGCTACCGCGACGACCACTGGGAGCTGCTCGCCCCCGTCCTGACCGGGTGCGCGCCCTCCGGCCTCGGCACGTCCCTGTTCGACCTGGTCGTCGAGGCCGGGGTCGACGGCCCCGGATGGCGCGACGAGCCCGCGGACGCCGAATGGCGGCTGTTCAACGGACCGGGCGGAGGCGGGCTCGGCGCGTGCCACCGCGTCGAAGGCCTCTATCGCGGCGTGCCCGCGTCCCCGCCGATGCGGCTCATCGGCTGCGAGCCCGGCGAGAGGCTGCTGCGCCGGCTGGTGCGCCCGCGGGGCGACGGCGACCGGGTGACACTGCTCGCCGTGGACCGGACCGGCCGGGTGATGCGCCACCAGGAGCACATGCCGCTCAACGTCATCGCCTCCCGCCCGTCCGTGCTCGGCGGGACCCTGCTGGACCTGTGGCTGGCCGAGGGCCCCGCCGTCCGGCCCGTGCCGGCGGCCCGGCCGGTGTGGGACGCCTGGTTCGAGGGGCCGCCGGCCGAGGCCGGCACCTGGGCCGCGTTCCCGTCCGAGGGCCGGAAGGAGTGGGCCGCCTTCGCCGCCGCCCGTCAGGACGCCGGCCGTCAGGAAGCCGGCCGGCCCCCGACGGGCCCCGTACGGCACCTCGACGGGCGGCACGTGACCGACGTGCCGGGACTGGTGTGCGCGATCGGCGAGGCGGTCGCCGGCCCCGGCGGCCACTACGCCCAGTGCTGGCACGTGCTGCGCGGCTGCCCGTGCGGCGGGGACCTGCCGCCCGCGCCGTTCACCCTGGTCTGGCACGACGCCGAGGTCGCCCGGCACGCGCTCGCCGAGGTGACCGTGGACACGGAGGGCGAGACGCCGTACGTCGACGACGTCCTCCGACTGCTCGCGCGGGTGGGCATCACCGTCGAACTGCGCTGATCTTCCCCCGGGGCGCCACCGCGCCCTCGTCCAGGTCAGGCGTCGAGCACCTGGCCGGCGCGCTTGACGACCGGCCCTTCCGTCGACCAGGGGAACTCGATCCAGTCGTCGGTCTTCTTCCACACATACTCGCACTTCACGAGCGAGTGCGACTTCTCGTAGATCACGGCGGACCGCACCTCGGCGACGTGGCCGAGGCAGAAGTCGTGTACCAGCTTCAGCGTCTTGCCCGTGTCGGCGACGTCGTCGGCGATCAGCACCTTCTTGTTGGTGAAGTCGATCGCCGCGGGCACCGGCGCCAGCATGACGGGCATCTCCAGGGTGGTGCCCACGCCCGTGTAGAACTCGACGTTCACCAGGTGGATGTTCTTGCAGTCCAGCGCGTACGCCAGACCGCCCGCCACGAACACGCCGCCACGGGCGATGCTCAGGACGAGGTCGGGCTCGTACCCGTCGGCGGCGATCGTGTGCGCCAGCTCGCGCACCGCCCGCCCGAACATCTCGTAAGTCAAGGTCTCGCGCACGTCGGTCACAGCGCCCAGTCTCCCCGCCCGCCGCCCGGGTGGCGAGCACCGGCACGCCGGGGGAGCACCGGCGGGGCGGCCCCGGCCCCTGGACCCCGGCCTCCGGACCCCGGACCCGCCCCGCCGTCCGCCGCCGACGGGATGCTAGAAATCCCTCGTGGACGTTCCCCCCGAGCCCTCGACCCTGCGCGTCTTCATCGCGCTGGCCCCGCCCGACGACGCCAAGGACGAACTGGCCCGGGCCCTGCAGCCCGCCTACGCCATGTACCCGCGGCTACGCTGGAACCGGATCGAGGACTGGCACATCACCCTGGCCTTCCTCGGCGAACTCCCCTCCACCACAGTACCGTTGCTGCAGTCCGTACTCGCCGGCCGGGCCGCCTTCCATCCCGCCCTGCAACTGGCCCTGCACGGCGGCGGCCACTTCGACGAGCGGCTGCTGTGGAGCGGCATCGACGGCGACCTGGAAGGACTGCACCAGCTCGCCGCCGACGTCCGCGACCTGATCGCCTCCTGCGGCATCGCCTTCCGCAGCCGCCCGCTGCGCCCCCACCTGACCCTGGCACGCGCGCGCCGCGACGATCCCACCAGCGTGCCCCGGGCCGCGGCCGGCCTCGACGGATTCGCGGGCCGGCCCTGGCAGGCCGAGCGCCTCCACCTGGTCGGCAGCAACACCGGCCGCGGCCCCGGCCCGATCCGCTACCGCGACATCGAGGCCTGGCCGTTCGGCACCGCGGCCCGCACCGGCGGCGACGGCGCCCCCGCCGGGCCGTAGCCGACCGGCGAACGCCCCCTCTTACAGCGGGGTCAGGACGTCCTGGTGCGCCCCGTCGAGGACGAGGCCGTTGTCCAGCCGGACCCGGACCGTCACCTGCTTCCCCCGTTCCCGGTGGGCGGCCCACTGCGGCTCCAGCACGGCGATCCCGGCCTCCAGCCGCTCCCGGCTGGCCGCCGGCATGGTGTGCCCGTAGTCCTCGAACAGCGCCTTGAGACGCAGGTACTCGCGGACCTCGTGGCTCTCGGGGAGTTCGTCCACCCGCTCGACGGTGCCCTCGATCCCCGCCCCCAGCGAGAGGAACCCGACGACGGCCCCGGCCTCTCCGGCGACCGCCTCACCGAGGGCGAGGTCCTCGGCCAACCTGACGCGCAGGCCTTCCACCAGGGTCATCCGCTTCTCTGCCTCTCCATCGACTCTCCAGCAGCCCGGTCATTATCGTCCCCGCACCCGGTACCCCCGCGATCGCGCGAGTGGACGCCTGCCACACTGTGCGCCATGAGTGACCATGAACCCCATGCCCCGGCGCAGCTTTCCGAGGCACTGCACCGCAGGCTGGAGCGGATCGAACGGCTCCTGGAGCCCGAGAAGCCGGAGCGCCCGGCGTGGCGTTCGGTCACTCTCGGTGAGCAGCGGTGGGCGGTCTCGCTGGCCATCCTGGTCGCCGTGGGCCTGCAGCTGGCCCTGCCGACCCGCCTGACCATCCACCCGCACTGGATGCTGCCAGCCCTGGAGCTGGCGCTGCTGGTGGCCCTGGCGGTCCTCAACCCGCACAAGCGCATCGACCAGACGTCGCGGCTGCTGCGGCTGATGAGCCTGGCCATGGTGGCGGTGATCAGCCTGGCCAACGGCTGGTCGGCGGTGAAGCTGGTGCGCGACCTGATCCACACCTCCGCCTCGCCGGGCGCGCTGGCGCTGCTCGGCACCGGCGGCGCGGTGTGGGCGACCAACATCATCGCCTTCTCGCTCTGGTACTGGGAGTGGGACCGGGGCGGCCCGGCGGCCCGCGCCCAGGGGGTGAAGGCCTACCCGGACTTCCTCTTCCCGCAGATGCAGCAGGAGGGCATCGCGGAGCCGGGCTGGGAGCCCTCCTACCCGGACTACCTGTACGTGGCGTTCACCAACGCCTGCGCCTTCAGCCCGACGGACACCATGCCGCTGTCGGTCTGGGCGAAACTGCTGATGATGACGCAGTCGGCGGTCTCCCTGATCACGGTGGTCCTGGTGGTGGCCCGCGCGGTCGGCATCCTGCAGTAACAGCCCGGCCCCGCTCCCGGTTCTACTCCGGCTCCGGCCGGTCCCAGTTCGCGGTGACGCGGGCCCGTTCCGCCTCGATGAGCGGCCGGACCACGTCGTCGACGGACCGGTGGGAGATCTCGGCGAAACCGTGGAGCCAGTCCGCGAGGTCGGCGGGCAGACGGAGGGTGACGCGGCGGGGCGGGGGGAGCTCGGGCATCGGGCCTCCAACGGGACGCAGCGGGAGCAGGGCGGTGGGCCGTGCCCGATCAGCTTGCCTCAGCGGGGCCGGGGTCGGCCAGCAGGTCGGTGGCCCGGTGGGTCCGCTGGTACAGGACGTGTGCTCCGGTGCGGGTGCGGGTGATCAGTCCGGTGCGGTGCAGGATGCCGAGGTGGTAGGAGACCGTGCTGGTGGCGAGGAAGTGCCGCTCGCTCAACTCCGCCGTGGTGCGGGCGGCGTGCAGGTCGGACAGCAGGCGGGCGCGGGTCGCCCCGAGCAGGGCGGGGACCGTGCGCCCCGGGCCGGTGGCGGGCCCGGGCCGGGAGGGGTAGGCGAGCATCGGCTCGCGGTCGGCGGGCGAGGGCACCGAGTCGACGACCACGCGCAGGCCGGCGGGGAACACCGAGGGGGTCAGGACCAGGCCGGTGCTGCCGGGGATCCGGGCCTGGAAGCGGCCGACCAGGTTCAGCCGGTCGTCGTTCCAGTGCACCCGGGGATGCAGGGTGGCCAGCATGCCGGCCAGGCCGTGGCGGGCGGTGGTCCGCGCCCGGTGGGTGATGTCCTCCTCCATGCGGCTGCGCAGGGCCGGCCAGTGCGGGGCGAGGGCCGAGTCCCACAGCCGTTCCAGCTCGGCTGCCACCAGCTCGGCGAAGTCCCGCTCGCCCCGCTCCAGGGCCTCGCGCAGGACCACGGGGACCACCCGGCCCGCCAGACGCTCCGCACGGACCCCCTGGGCCATGATCCGCAGCTCCCAGCGCAGACGGGCGGAGCCCGTGGTGGCCACCGCGTGCAGTTCCTCCTGCACCGGGGCCTCCGGGGTCTGCGGCTGCGGGGTCAGGAAGTCCGGCACGTAGTCCCACGAACCGCCGAACAGCGCGCTCAGCAGAACGAGCCTGCGCTCGCGGACGGCCTCCTGGACCCTGCCCCGCCAACCGCCGCCGCCCGGCCGCTCGTTGCCACGCAGGAGACCGAGCGCACCGACCGCGGTGCTGAGCGGCGAGATCGCGAACCGGGTGTTCGCGAGGACGGCGCGGTCCATGTCGAGACAGAGCACGACACCCCCCGAGGTTCGGCCGTCGGCCGCCCGAACGGCCGGCGTCATGAGTCTTCGAACGTCATCGAATCACTCGAAGGGCAGCCCCGTCAGCCGGTTCCCTTGAACCGGGAACGGGCGGCACGACCGCACCACTCCCCGGGGGGTCCACCCACGACACACACGGCCCTCGAAGAACGACCCGACCTCCGGAACTCGCAGGCAGTCGTACGGACTTGTCCGGGAAACCGGCCTCCGGACGGAGCCCGCGGGCACGGTGGGTCGAGGCAGTCAGCCACCGAACACCAGGAGGTATGGAAACCGATGATCAGGAAGCGCACCGCCACCCGCCTCGCCGCCGTCGCCGCCGTTGCGACCGTCGGCCTGAGCCTCAGCACCGGGATGGCGTCGGCCGACGCCACCTTCTCGGCCAACGTCCCCGGTTGTGCCGGGGGCATGGTCGACACGTTCTCCAACGGGCACGACTGGGTGCGGGGCTACGTGGCCTCCACCATGGGCGACTACTGCACCGTGGCCCTCAGGCAGTCGAACGGCAACGGTCAGGACAAGGGGACCTACGGTCCCAGGGTCTGGACCGACCCCTTCCTGGACGCCGGTATCACCTCGTACGTCGTCGTGTGCAACGGATCCACCGGCCGCTGCGCCACCAGCCAGTCGTACTGACGGACGCCGCCGGTCCCGTCCTGGCCCCTCCCGGGGGAAGGGGCCATGACGGGACCAGAACGGGAACCAGTGCCGCGACCCGGAACGTGGCCGTCCC
>NZ_JBHWGD010000028.1:0-5190 GCF_042733235.1 Kitasatospora sp. NPDC059722 | reverse complement strand
GCGCCCCGCCGCGGGGGGGGGGGGGCCGGGGGGGCCCCCCCCCGGGACCCGGGCGCGGCCCCGGCGCGGGGGGCGCGCGGGGCCCCCCCCCCCGACCTGCCGTTCACCCGGCCTTCGCCGACGGAACTCTTGTGTGGGCATCGTCAACTGCGGGACAGTGACGGCCAATCACCCGCCCCTCCGAGGAGAATCCGTGCGTCTGTCACGCCTCGCCACCGGCCTCGCCGCCGCCGTCGCCCTGCTCTGCGGGCCCACCGGCGCCGTCGCTCCCGCAAGCGCCACCGGCACCGCCGGCACCGCCGCCGCGGCGCAGCCCGCCGCGGCCACGGCCGCCGTTCCGCGGCCCGACCACGTCGTGGTGGTGCTCTTCGAAAACACCTCGGAGAGCTCCATCGTGGGCAACCCACAGGCCCCGTACTTCAACCAACTGGCCAACACCGGCGCGAACTTCACCAACTCCTTCGCGATCGAACACCCCAGCCAGCCGAACTACCTGGACCTGTTCTCCGGCTCCAACCAGGGAGTCACCGACGACTCCTGCCCGCACAGCTTCAGCACCGACAACGAGGGCGCCCAACTCATCGCCAAGGGCCTGACGTTCAAGGGCTACTCGGAAAGCCTGCCCTCGGCCGGCTCGACGGTCTGCACCTCGGGCAAGTACGCGCGCAAGCACGTCCCGTGGACCAACTTCACCAACGTGCCGGCCTCCGCCAGCCTGCCGTTCACCAGCTTCCCGACCGACTTCACCCAACTGCCCACCGTCTCCTGGGTGATCCCCAACCTCTGCGACGACATCCACGACTGCTCGATCCCCACCGGCGACACCTGGCTGAAGAACAACCTGGACGCCTACGTCCAGTGGGCCAAGACCCACAACAGCCTGCTGATCACCACCTTCGACGAGGACGACAGCGCCGGTCCCAACCAGATCGCCACCTTCTTCAACGGCCAGCAGGTCAAGCCGGGCACCTACACCGAGCAGATCGACCACTTCAGCGTGCTGCGCACCATCGAGGACATGTACGGCCTGCCGTACGCCGGTGCCGCCGCCCAGGCCACACCGATCACCGACGCCTGGAACACCGGCACCACCGGCGGCGTCAGCGTCACCGCGCCCGGCAACCAGGCCGGCACCGTCGGCACCCCCGCCTCCCTCCAGATCCGGGCCACCGACACCGCCGGCGGCACGCTGGGCTACGCCGCCACCGGTCTGCCGGCCGGACTGTCGGTCAACGCCTCCACCGGCCTGATCAGCGGCACCCCGACCACGGCCGGCGCCTCCGCCGTCACCGTCACCGCCACCGACTCGACCGGCCCGTCCGGTAGCACCTCGTTCACCTGGACGGTCAGCCCGGCCGGCACCGGCTGCCCGTCGCCCGGCCAGCTGCTCGGCAACCCGGGCTTCGAGAACGGGAACAGCCCGGCGCCGTGGAAGGCGACCTCCGGCGTGATCAACAACGACCTGGCCAGCGAGCCCGCGCACAGCGGCAACTGGGACGCCTGGCTGGACGGTTACGGCTCCGCGCACACCGACACGCTCAGCCAGAGCGTCACCGTCCCGGCCGGCTGCAAGGCCGCGCTCGGCTTCTGGCTCCACATCGACACGGCCAAGACCACGGGCACCGCCGACGACACGCTCACCGTCACCGCCAACGGCAGCACCCTGGCCACCTACTCGAACCTCGACGCCGCCAACGGCTACACGCAGCGGACCCTCGACCTGTCCGCCTACGCCGGCAAGAGCGTCACACTGACGTTCACCGGCGTGGAGAACTCCTCCGCCGACCAGACCGGCTTCGTCATCGACGACACCACGCTGAACGCCTCCTGACCGGCACACCCGACCGACACACCCGACCGGCACGCCGGGGCCGTGCCCGCATCCGGGCGCGGCCCCGTCACGTGATGGCGGTGTCGAGGAGGGCCTCCAGGGCCGGGCGGTGGCGGGGCGCCGCGGTAGGAGCCGAACCCCGCGTCCGGGCCCCGGGCGGCCGCGGAAGCGGATCACGTTACGGTCTGATCATGCTTCAGAAAGCTCGCGCCGCCCTGATATCGGCGCTCCTCCTGGCCCCCCTGGTCGCGGCCACCCCGGCCGCTCCGACCGCCACGGCCACCGTCGCCCCATCCGATCCCCAGGCCACCGCGGCCACCGGCCGGGTGCTCGACTGGCTGTCGCACCTGCCGGGCCGGGCCGGCAACCGGGTGGTCTCCGGCCTGTTCGCCGGCTACAGCGGTTCCGCCTTCTCGCTCAACCAGACCGAGGACCTGAAGGCCCAGACCGGCCAGTACCCCGGGCTGATCGCCTGCGACTACGGCTCGAACGGCAGCTCGACCATCGACTCCTCCTGCAACGCCGACCTGAAGAACTGGTCGGCCAGGGGAGGCCTGGTCTCCGTCAGCGTCCACGCGCCGAACCCGGTCCAGCCGGGACTCCAGGGCCTCTACACCCACCTGGACGGCTTCCAGCAGCTCACCGACCCCACCACCACCGTCGGCGCCGCCTGGCAGCAGACCCTCGACAGGATCGCCACCGGCCTCGCCGACCTGAACGGCGCCGGCGTCCCCGTCCTGTTCCGCCCGTTCCACGAGATGAACACCTCCGGCGCGGGCGCCTTCTGGTGGAGCGGCCAGGACCGGGCCGCCTACATCTCCGCCTGGCAGTACACCTACCGCTACCTCACCCAGACCAAGGGCCTGCACAACCTGCTCTGGGTCTACTCCCCGCTCTGCGGCGCCGGCGACCGCGCCGCGTACTACCCCGGCGACGCCTACACCGACGTGGTCGGCCTCGACTGCTACCCGACCGACCCGGCCGCCGCCCAGGGCTACGGCGAACTGACCGCGCTGCACAAGCCGTTCGCCTTCGCCGAGATCGGCCCGCCGAACGACCCCGCCACCCACGTGCCCGCGCCCGCCGCTTACGACTACGGCCGCTGGGCCGACGCGATCCGCACCCGGTTCCCGGCCACCACCTACTTCCTGGCCTGGAACGACAAGTGGAGCCCCACGGTGCAACTCGGCGCCCCGGCACTGATGAACGACCGGTGGACGCTCAACCTGGGCGGGATCGACCCGTCCGCCACGACCGACCCGGCCGGGCCGCCGCGCCCGCCCGCACCGGGCACCGTGCTGGAGGGCTTCGAGGACGGCCCGGACGGCTGGGGCGGCTGGCAGACCCTCAACGGGCCCTGGACGGTGAACGAGTGGGCCTCCCAGCAGAGTCACTCCCTCAAGGCCGACGTCGACCTCACCCGCCCGGAGACCTACCTCAACAAGGTCGCCCGCCAGGACCTCAGCGCCTACAGCACGCTCTCCGTCGACGCCCGCACCGCCCCCTGGGGCAACCAGGCCGCCGGCACGACCGCCAAGCTCTACCTGCGCACCGGCGCCAACAGGACCTGGTACGACAGCGGTTCCACCGTGGTCGGCCCGGACGGCGCCGTGCTGACGATGCCGCTCGCGGGCGTGACCGACCTCGCCGACGTCGAGGAGATCGGGGTCCGCTTCGCCCCCGCGCCGGGCGCCTCCGGCCAGAGCTCGGTGTACATCGACAACCTGACCGCCACCACCCCGGCGAGCACCCTCGGCGACTTCGAGACCGGACCCGACGGCTGGGGCGCCTGGCAGATCAAGAACGGCCCCTGGCCGGTCACCGAGTGGGCCGCCCAGGGCACCCACTCCCTCAAGGCCGACGTCCAACTGGAGAGCGGCGAGGCCTTCCTGCTGCGCCACTACGCCACCCCGGCCGACCTGACCGGCAACCTCACCCTCACCGCGACCGCCCGCACCGCCCCCTGGGGCAACCAGGCCGCGGGCACCAAGGCCAAGCTGTACGTGAAGGCCGGTGCCGGCTGCGACTGGTACGACAGCGGCACCTACCCGGTCGACGCCGACGGCACCCGGCTGTCCTTCAACCTGGCCGCCGTCCCCGACCTCACCAGGGTCTGCGAACTCGGCGTCGACTTCGTCCCGGCCGACGGGGCGACCGGCCAGTCCTCCGTCTACGTTGACGCGGTGTCCATGCGCTGAGCCCCCTGCGCCCCCACCCGGGAGGCCGCCGCCCCGCGACGGGACGGCGGCCTCCCGCGCCTTCGCGCCGGCCGCTCCGCCCGCCCGGTGCCGCCGATTTTCTGTTATGCCAATTGACACAACCTCAGTGCCGTCCCTAGGGTCTCCTGGCATGGACGAGGTCAAGAAGCGCGGCCGCCCCCGGAAGGACCCCGCGCAGCTGGCGCGGTGGACTCCCCCCGAGGGGTGGTCACGGCTGGTCGCCTGGGTGTCGCCCGAGGAGAAGAAGGCCCTCAAGCACGTGGCGGTCGAGGCGGAGGTCTCGGTCGCCGACCTCGTCCGCGCGCTCGCGGGCGGTCTGGCCGCCGGGGCGATCACACACGAGGAACTGCTGGGCCACGTCAGAAAGGGCATCCAGGTCATGGAGAAGATCCCGACGCTGTTCGACCGGGACGACGCCTTCCGCGTCGTCGACCGGCCCCGCGCCGAATGCGCGTGGGTCTTCGAGGGCGAGGGAGTGCCGACCGAGAAGCTGGACGGCACCAACGTCCGCCTCACCGTCCGCGCCGGACGGCTGGTCCGGGTGGAGAAGCGCCGCAACCCGACGAAGGCCCAGAAGCAGCAGGGCATCCGGGACGGCTGGTACGTCGACACCGACGAGCAGGCCGCCGAGGACAAGTGGATCATCGCCGCCGCCCACGCCACCGACACCACCGCCTGGCCCGACGGCGAGCACTCCTGCGAGGCCCTCGGCCCCCGCATCCAGGGCAACCCGCTCGGTGTGACCGAGCACCACTGCGTCCCCTTCAACCTCCAGGTGCCGGTCTACCAGGACGTGCCCCGGACCTACGCGGGCCTGCGCGACTACCTGGCCGAGATGGAGAGCCGCTACACCCCGGGCGCGCTCGCGGAAGGCATCGTCTTCCACCACCCCGACGGGCGCCGCGCCAAGATCAAGCGCAAGGACTTCCCCAAGGCCGCCTGACCCGCGCCCGCTCGGGGAGGGCGGCACAGGGACCCCGCGCCCGCCTCGTTCTGCCATGATCGTCAGGTTGACGGACCGTGAGCCGGGCGGGGGGGGGCCGGCGGGCGGGGGGGGGGGGGCCGGCCGCGCCCCCGGGGGGGGGGGGGGGGGTAGTAAAACAAAATGCGGGCCCCGACCAAGACACGGTGGTTAAGGGT
>NZ_JBHWGD010000027.1:77602-98379 GCF_042733235.1 Kitasatospora sp. NPDC059722 | reverse complement strand
GGGGGGCGGGGGGGGTCCGGCGGGCGGGCGGGGGGGGGGGCGGGGGCGGGGGGGGGGGGGGGGGGGGGGGGCACGATTGCCCCCGCCCCCGGGCGCGCGGGGGCGCCCCCCCCGGCCGACCGCCTTCTCGCATGGGTTACCGGGGGGTCTTCTCGCATGGGTTACCGGGGGGCGCGGCCCGCGCCGGCGGCGAGCTCCTTGGCGGCCTCCGTGAGGTCCTTCGCGGTGTCGATCGCGCGCCAGTACACGCCCTGCGGCAGCTGGTAGCCCGCCAGCCGCTTGCTGCGGGCGAGTTGGGGGAACGTGGTGCGCTCGTGGTCGCCCACGTCCGGCAGCAGCTCGGCGAACTCCGGGCTGAACACGTACAGGCCCGCGTTGATGAGGAACGGCGACGGCGGGGCCTCGATGAAGTCCAGCACGTTGCCGAACTGGTCGGTCTCCACCGCGCCCCACGGGATCCGCGGCCGGGCCAGGGCGAGCGTCGCGACGGCGTCCCGCTCGTGGTGGAAGGCGGCCATGTCGCGCAGGCTGAAGCGGGTCCAGATGTCGCCGTTCGTGGCGTACCAGGGCTCGTCCGGGCGGGGCAGCGCCCTGGCCGCGTACTTGAGCCCGCCGCCGCGCCCGAGCGGCTCCTCCTCGACGACCGTGCGCACGCGCAGCGGCAGGTCCGCCTTGTCCAGCCACTCCTGCAGCACGTCGGCCAGGTGGCCGCAGGACACCACGACGTCCGTGACGCCCTCGGCGGCGAGCCACGCCAGCTGGTGGCCGAGGATCGGCGTGCCCGTGCCCGGGATCTCGACCAGCGGCTTCGGGCGGTCGTCCGTGTAGGGCCGCAGCCGGGAGCCCTGGCCGCCGGCCAGGATGACGGCCTGCGTGACGGGCGTCGTGGTCGGCCGCGGCGGCTGGGCCTGCGGGGCCTGCTGTGCCTGCGGGGACGTGGGGTCGGCGGCGGGGCCGGAGTCAGCGCTCATGGCTGAACAATAGGCGCGCGGACGGGGGTTGGAGCCGCGGTTGCCGGGGCGGCGGGTGCGCGTTCAGGTGTTTGGGCGTGCGGACTGGTGGGCCGGCGGGCTGGCCGGCGGGCTGGCCGGCGGGCGTGCGGGCCGGCGGGTAGGCGTCAGCCCGTGATGCCGGCCGCGAACGAGCCGTCGCAGACCGGGCGGGCGAACGAACGGGCCCGCTGGACGTCACCCTGGTACTTCTTCACCGTCGCCCGGCCCAGCTCGGTGGCGAGCGAGGTGCAGTACGGCGTCAGGGCGGGCTGCTCGCGCATCGAGCGCTCCAGCAGGTCCAGCGCGGCGGCCGGGCTGTGCTCGCGCAGCTCGTCCAGCATCGCGACGCGCAGCGCGTCCTGCGGCGCCAGCCCGTCGGGAGTCTTGCCGGCCGCGCCCGCGGTGCGTCCGATGCCCGCGCCGTCGCTGCTGGACGCCGCGACGACCTGCTGGTCGAGCCCGGTCGGCGGGGCCCACGGGACCCGGGTCACGGCGAGGGTGCCGGTGGTCACCAGGACGACGGGCAGGGTGAGGGCGACGGTCTGGCCGATACGGCGCAAAAGCTGCTTCACGCTCAGGAGCGTAGCGGTGGGTGCGCCCCGGATCGCCCTCCGTTACACCATCGAGTGACGACGTGTCCGGGTTCGTCCCGTCACCGTGTTGACGCGGGGGTGTACGGACGGAGCCCGCCGGACCGGGAGGCGGTCCGACGGGCTCGTGTCGCGCTTGCGCCGTGCCGGTGGTGTGCCGTCGGCTCAGCTGCTGAGGCGGGCACCCGTGCTGGTGGAGAACACGTGGGTCTCGTCGGCGATCGGTACGACGTGGATCGTCTCGCCGCGGGCCGGGATCTGCCGGCCGTGCACGCGGACCACGATGTCCTTGTCCTCGCCGCCGATCTTGGTGGTGCCGTAGACGAAGCCGTCCGAGCCGAGCTCCTCGACCACGTTGACCGTCACCGCGACGCCCTCGATGCCGCCGGCCGGGACGACCTCGAAGTGCTCCGGGCGGATGCCGACGGTCACGGTCTTGTCGAGGCCGGCGCCGGACAGGTCGTCACGCGAGATGTTGACCACCGAGCCGCCGAACTTCACGCCGCCGTCCACCAGCGGCACCTCGACCAGGTTCATGGCCGGCGAGCCGATGAAGCCGGCCACGAAGAGGTTGGCGGGCCTGTCGTACATGTTGCGCGGGGTGTCGACCTGCTGGAGCACGCCGCCCTTCAGCACCGCGACGCGGTCGCCCATGGTGAGCGCCTCGGTCTGGTCGTGGGTCACGTACACCGTGGTGATGCCCAGGCGGCGCTGCAGGCTGGCGATCTGGGTGCGGGTCGAGACGCGGAGCTTGGCGTCCAGGTTCGACAGCGGCTCGTCCATCAGGAAGACCTGCGGCTGGCGCACGATCGCCCGGCCCATCGCGACGCGCTGGCGCTGACCGCCGGACAGCGCCTTCGGCTTGCGGTCCAGGTACTCGGTGAGGTCGAGGATCTTCGCGGCCTCCTCGACCTTGGTGCGGATCTCGGCCTTGTTGACGCCGGCGATCTTGAGCGCGAAGCCCATGTTCTCCGCGACGGTCATGTGCGGGTAGAGCGCGTAGTTCTGGAACACCATCGCGATGTCCCGGTCCTTCGGCGGGAGGTGGGTGACGTCCCGGTCGCCGATCCGGATCGCGCCGCTGTTGACGTCCTCCAGGCCGGCCAGCATGCGCAGGCTGGTCGACTTGCCGCAGCCCGAGGGGCCGACCAGCACGAGGAACTCGCCGTCCGCGATCTCCAGGTCCAGCGCGTCCACGGAGGGCTTGTCCGCCCCCGGGTAGACGCGGGTCGCCTGGTCGTACGTGACAGAAGCCATGGTTGAGCTCTCCTTCACCGGCAGGAACGTGCCGGACGATCCGAGTAAAGGGGGGGTTTCGTTCGTCTCACCGACCCGCCGAGTGGTCTGGACCACTACACGAACCGGCTCCCGGCGACGCTACCTGTGCCCCCGCCGCTTGTCAGCCCCCCTCCGGCCCGATTTCCGCATCGTTTCCATCACGCCCGCCCCGGCCGCCAACCCCCGGATATCCCCCCACCCCGCCACCCGCGCCCGGTAGACTGCCCCCGGTGCCGCCGTGATCCGTCGCGGACGGCCACCGTGCCTCCTTAGCTCAGCTGGCCAGAGCACCGCTCTTGTAAAGCGGGGGTCGTCGGTTCGAACCCGACAGGGGGCTCCGATTCCGGCCCAGGTCAGAGGGTCGAAGAACGCGGAACGCCCCGGGCTGTGATCAGCCCGGGGCGTTCTGACATCCGCGAATGACATCAGTCGGTCTTGCGGCGGCGCTTCAGCAGGCGGTCCATGTGCCGCATCGCCTCCCGCTGCTTCTCCTGCACGACGTGCGTGTAGACCTCCATGGTGACGGCGATCTGGCTGTGCCCGAGGATCGCCATCAAGTCCCGGGGCGCCACGCCGGCGGCGGACAGGAGCGTCGCGCAGCCGTGCCGGGTGTCGTGCAGCCGGATCGGCGGCAGAGCCTCGGCCTTCACCACCCGGGCGAACGACCGGGTGAGGTTACGGGGCTCGATCGGCTGGCCGGTCGCCGTCGTGAAGACGTAGCCGGAGTCCGGCCACTCCTTCCCCGCCTCCAGCCGCAGGCGCTGCTGCTCGGCCTGCCGCAGCCGCTGCCAGCGGAGCGGCGCCAGGCACATCATCGGCAGCGGGATGACCCGCATGCGGCGCGACTTCGGGCTGTCCTGGTACAGCACGCCGTCGACGCGCTGGAGCTGGTGCCGGACGGTCAGGGTGTGGTTCTCCAGGTCGACGTCCGACCAGTGCAGCCCGAGGATTTCCCCGCGCCGCAGGCCGAGCGCCACGGCGAGGACGAACGCGGCGTACATCGCGTCACGCCGCGCCCCTTCCAGGAAGATGAGCGTGTCATCGAGGCTCCAGGGCTTGGTCACGCGGTACTCCACTCGGGGGGCTTGAACGAGCTTGGCGACGTTGCGGGTGATCAGTTCGTCCCGCACGGCGGCGGAGAGGGCCGTGCGGAGCACCAGGTGCGACTCCTTGGCGGTGGCGGCCGACACCTTCTTGGTCACGGTGCTGATGAGCCGGCGGACGTCGGCGGTGCCGAGCTTCTCCAGGCTCTTGGAACCGAGCACCGGCACCAGGTGGAGCCGGATGTGCATCTCGTACTTGTCGTACGTCGTCCGCTTGCGCTGGGGCTGGATGAATTGCTCCAGCCAGTACGGCAGCCACTCGGCGAGCTTCGCCGACCGGGTGGGCGTCGGGACGCTCTGCCGGTCGCGCAGGACGAGTTCCTGGCGCTTCTTGTCGCACTCCGTCCAGGTCTTGCCGTAGACGAACTTGCGGGCCCGGGTTCCGTCGGGCTGGGGCACGTACACGGCGGCCTGGTATCGGCCGTCCTTGCGCAGGGTCACGGTGCCGGCGCCGTTGGGGTTGCGCTTCTTCGCCATCAGGCGGCCTCCTCCATCTTGGTGCGGACGTAGTCGTGCAGGGCGGTGACGGGGATGCGGCGAGAGGCGCCTTCCTTGAAGCTCGCGAGCTTCTTCGAGCGGATGAGGTCGTAGACCTTGCTGCGGCTCATCCGCAGCGCCTCCATGACCTCGGGGACTTCCAGGGCGACGGGCGGGATGGTGCTCACGTGGACTCCCAGGGCGGTGGCGGGGTTCTCGTGGTGCGTGCTTGTCCGAGGTGGGGATTTCTGCGTCACCGCGTCATCTGCGTCATTCGGGTCTCTGACCTGTGGTTTTGCGTGACGCAGTGGTTGGGGGGTGCGTCACCGCTGCGTCGCAGGCTGCGTCGTCGGGTGACGCGGGTGACGCAGGGGTGACGCAGCGGCCGTCGTCTGCGTCACCCCCTTCGGCGCAGGTCAGGGGCCGTTTTCCGTCCCGAATGACGCAGGTGACGCAGCGCTTCCTACTTGGGAAAAAAGGAGGGGCTGATTGCTTGTAGTCGGGTGCGCCTCAGGGCGTGAAGGAGGAGCCGCTTCGCGGCGCGACCTTTGAGCGGCTTCGCCGAACAGCAAGAAGAGCACCCGGCCGCCGGTGCTCTTCTTGCTTGTCCGTGCCGCAGCGGGTCAGAACGCGCGCTGCTGCTCGTGCGGGGCGGGGGCGGCCGGGCGGGCCATTTCGAGGTACCGGCCCTCCTTCGTACGGCCGGTGTCGATGAGGACGCCCCGCGCGGCGAGCACCGGCTGAAGGCGCTTGAGCCGGTCCGAGAGGACCTTGCCGGTGGTCGGCCACCCCTTGGGCAGGGGACGGAGTTCCTCGCCGCTGTATAGGCGGCTGAGGCCTGCCAACCACTGGGTGGAGGTCATGCGCTGCGCGGTGCCCGGGGCGATGGTCTCGGCGTGGGTGAGGACGGTCTGCGCGAGGAGGTCACCCTCGATGACGTCGTCGTTCAGGTCGTCCAGGCTCGCCCGGTAGGCGGCGAGCGCGCCGAGCCCGGTGGCCGTGTCGAGCTGCGCGCACAGGTGGGCGAAGTCGGCCATGCGCAGGTCGGTGGGGGTCTCCGCCTCGGCGGCGCGGACCTTGACGGTGAGGTCGAGCAGGGAGCCGAGCACGACGGGCAGGATCTCGGCGTACTCCCGCCACAGCTCCGCCTCGGTGCGCCGGACGCTGGGCCGCTCCAGGCGCAGGGGCAGGAGCCGTTCGGCGAGGTCGGGCCGGATGACGCCGACGTCGATGCCGGTCAGGAGCAGGGGCCGCCGGTAGGCGGAGCGGTGCACGTCGCCGTCGGTGAACAGGGCGCGCTTGACGCTCTCGGCGCCGGTCACGATGCAGCACATGGCGTCGGACAGGTCCGGGGTCATGTGGGAGAGGTTGTCCAGGGCGGTGACCCACCCGGCCGCGACGGCGGCGATGAGGTCTTCCTCGCCTTTCGGGGCCCGGCGCAGGTCCCCGCCCATCCCCTCGATGATCCGCACGAGCATCCGGCCGCCGGTGGACTTGCCCGCGCCCTGGGGGCCGGTGAGGAACGGGGCGGGCACGGGCACGGACGGCCCCAGGCAGCCGATCAGCCAGGCGATGGCCAGGCACTCGGTCGCGGCGTTCGCGAAGTTGCACAGGCGGAGCAGGAGGTCGATGCCCTTGCCGTCGGTGTCCTTGGCGGGCAACGGGAGTTCGCCGGTGAGCTGGGTGCGCTTCCAGGAGACCTCGCGCGGGTCCGGGGTGAGGATGTCCCAGCCGGTGGGGTGGATGCGCACCGACTGCCCGTCGGCGCGCCCGAGGTCGAGCCAGGTGGCCCCGTCGAACCCGGGGGCGACCCGGATGTGGACGGGCTGCACGTCCTCGGTCAGTGCGAGTGCTTCGATCAAGTCCAACGCCTCCTTGATGGCGGTGCCGTTGAAGACGCCGCGCCCGTCCTTGAACAGACCGGCCATGAGTTCCTGACGGTGGCTCCCGGTGGTGCCCTGGGAGCGGATCGGACGGGCCACGGGGTGGCCGGTGCGCTGGGCGTACACGGCGCCGTCGGCGGTGCGGAAGTACCGGAAGTGTTGGCGGGCGTAGTCGGCGATGACCTCGCGCGCGGGGGTCTTCTCGTCCTTGGCCACGGCTACATCCCCAGTCGGGCCAGGGCGTTGGCCCACGCGTCGGCGCAGTGCCTCGGCGATTCGCCCTTGGCCTGCGCGGCGGCGAACAGCCGCGCGGTGTGCGCCTCGGTCAGGCACCCGCACCGCCCGTGCGTCGACAGCACCGCGAGGAACGCCCCGAACACGGTCGCGTGCACCGCGCTCGCAGCGTCGGCGATGCGCTGCTCGGCCATGGCGATGCCCCGCTCCAGGAAGGCCGGCCTGCGGTGCGGGCACGCCCCGCCGCCGGCCAGGGCGGGCACGGGCACGGCGACGGGCCGGATGGCGGCGGGCTCCTTCACGATCAGGGCGCGGACGACGTTCGGCAGGGCGGCGATCGTGCCGGTGCCGGGGCCGAGCCACCGGGCGTAGGCCATGGACGACTTGACGTCCACGCCGGGCCGCACCGCGTTGGCGGACTGCATGACGCCCTGGTAGAGCCAGTGCTCACCCCGGGTGGTGAGCACGGTCCGGGTGGCGGGCAGGGCCTCCCGGGCCCACGCGATGGCGTCCGCGTTGTCGAGGTCCACGACGGTCAGGCCCGCGCCGCCGGGGTGGTAGGCCACCGCCGCCGCCTCCCGCCACGCGTACGCCCACGCGGGCGAGTTGATGACGTCGGGGTCGGTGGTGGCGGCGGCCCAGCCATGGCACGGCTTCGGGCACTGGCAGGGCCCCGGGGTCTTCATGTTCGGCCGGCCGCCGCACGCGTTGCCGGTGCAACGCCGGCAGTTGCCGAACGTCTTCTTCCCGGCCCGCAGCGGCAGCACGGGCACGCCGCCGGCCGCCAGGAACAGGGCGGTGGTCAGGTGCTCTCCCCGAACGTCGGTCAGTTGGGTCATGCTGGATGCCTCCAGTTCTCTGCTGGATGGACGGCGGCCCTACTTCTTGGTGGGAGGGGGCCGCCGTCGTTGTTCATCGCGTTCTCGGCGCAGACCTTGTGCGAGGGCCTGCGCTGTTCGTCCCTGAGCGGGGTGGGGCGACCGCACCAGCGGCATGGGCGGTCGCCGGTGCGGTCGTAGTGGCGGGCGTCGCGCCAGTCCAGGGCGCCCGGCACGGGTCAGTGCCTGCGGAAGGCGTTCTTGCGGGCCATGACGACGGCCATGCGCTGGCGCTCGCGGTCCTCGGTGGGGAGCGCGCGGACCTGTTCCAGGGCCTCGCGGATCGGCTGGGCCTGCTCCGGGGGGAGGGCGTCCAGCACGGGTGTGAGGAGGGCGGTGAGGTGGGCGATCCGCTGCTCGGGGGTGGTGTCGGTCATCGGCGTCTCCCGGGTCGGGTGGGATCGGGCTGTCCGTCCCCCGCACCGCCCGCGCCCGGAGGCGGGGGCGGGCGGCACGGCGGTCGGTGCGGACCGGTCAGTCCTCGTCGGGGGCGCCGTACTTGGCGTTCCACCGCTCCACGGATTCGGCCTGGATGCGGTCGGCGCGCTTCTCCAGTCGCTTGGTGGACTTCCCGCGGCTTTCAGCGCGGACGATGCGGATGCCGAGCAGGAGCAGGCGGGCGACGTCGCCGGCGTTGTCGGCGCCCATCTGGTGCGGGTCGATGTAGCTGCGCTTGGTCACTGGGGTCTCCTGGTTCAGGCGGCCCGGCGCGCGGCGCCGGGGAAGGGGAGGACGGTGGCGAGCCGGGCGGGCTGCTCGGCGAGCGGGGCGGGGATGGGCTCGCCGCCGTCGGGCGGGGCGGTGTCCGTCGCGGCGGCGCGGGCGGCGCGTTCGGCGGCGGACTCGGCGAGGACCTGGTGGACGGCGGCGGAGTCGGCGAGGCCCCGGCGCTGGGAGACGAGGGCGGCGGCGCCGAGCACGGCGCCGGGGGTCATCAGCAGGGCCACGGCGATGGCGTCGGTGGTGGTGCTCACGGGGTTCCTCCGGTGCGGGCGGCGGTGGCGAGCAGGTCGAGGAGGCCGGTGCCGAGCAGGGCGGCGCGCTGCTCGATGGCGGTCCACGAGTCGGGGTCGATGTGCATGAGGGCGGCGAGGGCGGCGGCCGGTTCGCTGTTGGCGGCGGCGGTCAGGGCCTCGCGCAGGTGGACGGCGGCGAGCGGCCGGATCACAGCGGGAACGGTCACGGCGGGGGTTCCCTTCTTCCTCTGGGACGATGGCGGAGAGTGATGGCGCGTGGGCAGGGAGGGAGGCACCCCCCGGGGCCGGAGAAGCCGTTTTCCGGGCCCCTCCCGGGGGTGTACGGGGCGCCTCCCTGCCTCCCTGACACGCCCATCTGGGCTGATCAGCGGTTATGTGGGGGTTCAGGGAGGCGTTCAGGGAGAACTCCCTGCCTCCCTTCGGCCTCCCTGAAGCGTTTTGGTTACGCTCCGGCGTCTTCGGTGCGGAGCTGGAGGGCGGATTCGACCTTGGCACGGGAGACGACCTGGACCCCGTCGGACTTGTAGGGGGCGGCGCCGGCCGCGTCCAGGACCGCCTTCAGGTCGCCGAAGGTCCACTCCCGGTACCGGCGCGGGTCGGCCGCGGCAAGGCGCTGGAGAACTTCCTGGGTGCGCATCCGCTTCTCGTCGCCGAGCACGGCGGCGATGTCGGCGAGCGGGTCCGTCTCCTCCGTCTGCCGCTCGACGGCGGACAGCGTGGTCACCCCTGCCCGGCGGGCCCTGGCGCGCTCGGCGATGTCGGCGGCCTGCTCGCCGGAGACGAAGTGCGTGCGGATGGTGATGCTGCTCTGCCCGGGGGCGAGCTTCGCGCCGTCGCCGGCGACGACGAGCGTGCCCTTGTCCAGTCCCTGGCGGAGCTTGTGCGGGGCGGCGCCGCCGTCGATGGCCTTGTCGCCCAGCGCCATGCGGGCCTGCTCCTCCGTGCCGAGCACGAGCGAGGCGCGGATGTGGGCGCCTTCCCGGACGAGCTTGGGGAGGTTCTCGTTGGTCGGGTCCTGGGTGCCCTGCCACAGGATCACGTTGACCGCGCGGCCCTGGTTGTGGAGCTTGCGGGCGGCCATGAAGTAGCGGGACGTGGCCTTGGTGCCGCCGAAGGGGCGGCCGTCGTCGCCCTTCGCGGGGCACATGAACGCCACCTGCGCTTCATCGACCAGCAGCACGATCGGGCGGAACCGCGGGTCGGTGCGGGCCATCTCCCGGGTGACGCCGTCGGTCGCGCCGGACTGCTCCAGCAGCTCGATGCGCCGTTCCATCTCCGCGACGCCGGCTTCCAGCATCTCGGTGGTGGCGATGACGTGCTGATCGGTCGGCCCCTGGATCAGCACGGTCGCGAGGCCGTCGAACATCCGCCAGTCACCCACGCCCTTGAGGTCGGCCATGCGGAACTCCACCGACGTGTCCAGCGCCAGCCACAGCGCCAGGCTCCGCAGGCTCGCGGTCTTGCCCTGGTTGGACAGGCCGGTGATCAGCAGGTGCCGCTGCAGCAGGGACAGGGCGGCGGCGTCCCCGCGCAGATCCTGGCCCCACGGGGCGCGGCCGTTGTAGAGGTCGGCGCTCAGGTCGGGGTCGGTGACCAGCGGGGAGGGGCCGATCGGCTCGTCCAGCGCGCCGGAGTCGGCGATCCACAGGCGCACGGTGCGGGCGGCCTGGGGGATGGTGATGAACACCTCGTGCTCGTGCCGGGCCAGGTTCTCGGCGAGCTTGCGGCGGCGCTTCTGGACCTCTTCCGTCGAGACGCCGGAGGGGAGGGTGACGTCCACTTCGACGCCGCAGCCGGCGATGCGGATCGGGCCGAGCATCCCGGCGCCGGCGTCGCCCATCTCCTTGATGGCGCCGCGCAGGGGTGCGATGCCCAGGTCCCGCAGCGCGGTGACCACGATCGACGGGGTGATGGGCGCGCCGACCGTGGCGGTGGCGGCGGCCGGCAGGGTCCAGGCGGGGGCTGCCTGGCGGTGGCGGCCGATGGCCCACAGGGACAGCAGCGCCAGCCACGGGCCGAGCACGGTCAGCGGGCCCCACACGATGCCGATGAACACCGCCACCCACCGGATGAGGTCGATCACGGTCATCGTCGGCACGATCACCTGGCGGATGTCCTTCTCGGCGATGGCCAGGACGATGCCGAGCAGCAGCAGCGAGGCCTGCGCGGTGCCGACGGCGAACGCGGCCGACTTCGCGAGCTGCTGAGGGGCCTTCAGCATGTCCATGCGCCGCTGGTGGCGGGCGTTGCGGAACGCTGAGGCCCGCACCTCCCACTCCAGGGCCGTCTCGTGCTGGCCGGCCGCTTCGGCGGTGCGCATCATCCGTTCGTAGCGGGCGAGCGTGCGCCCGTCCCACGCCCGGCGGGCGGCGATCCCGGCCCCGGCGACGACGTAGGCGCCGTGGCGGACGACGAGGCGGGCGGCGGTGCGGGTTCGCTCGTCGGTGAGCATCACCCGCACCGACCGGCCGCCGCGCACCCACGCCGGGACACGAGCCGCGGGCCTGGCAGCGGGGTCGGGGCCGGGGATGACGACGCCCTCGATCGGGTCCGGCGGAGCGGGGACGGCGTCCGCCAGGATTCCGGCGGCGGTGCGGGCGGCGCGGGCCTTGCCCAGGTCCACCACCACGCCCGTGACGGGCATGGGCTCGGGGCTGTTCGACTGGTTCACTGGGGTTCCTTCCTCACAGCGGTTGTGGTGCGGAAAGGGGCCCCGGGACGGCCGCGTGGCCGGCAAGCTGTCGGCCGTCCCGGGGGTTGCGCGAAGCGTGAAGTGCAGGGCGTCAGCGGCCCGTCGGCCGCAGCTCGTGGCCGTGGCACAGGACGGGGCCGATGAAGAAGCCGACCCGGTTGACGGTCCAGCGGCCCTGGGTGAGCGGGCCGGGCGGGACCTCGTCGACGATGCGGCCGGTCCTTCCGGCCGCGCGGGGGTCGTCCTCGCAGGACACGATCAACACCTCGTCGCCGGCGGCGAACGTCATGGAGCGCTCCAAACAGGCTGCGGTGATGGCAAGTTGGGGATTTCAGGCCGCGAGCGGCAGGCCGTCGGCGCAGGGCAGGCAGGTGCCCAGGTGCGTGGGCAGGACGTATCCGGCGTCCGTGCCGCAGGCGGGGCAGGTGCGGCGGGCGGTGTTCGCGGCGGCCAGCGCCCGGCGTCGCCCCTCGGTCATGGGGCGGACGGGCTTGGCGAGGGCGAGGCGGTAGAGGTAGGCGACGCGCACGCCCGACGTCGAGCGGCGGGAGCGCCACATGACCTGCGCGGCGACGTCCTGACCGCCGGGGCGCAGGCCCTTGGCGCGGAGCTGTCGGCGGGTGAGCAGTCCGACCGGGGCCATCCTCCACGGGTAGGTGGGGACGCCCCCGGACCGGCGGCCCTCCGGGTCCCAGAACCGGGGCCCGCTCACGGCTGCTCGCCCTCGTCCGGGTCGGGTAGGTCGAAGTGAACGACCAGGGTGACGGGCACCCCGGATCGGACCGTGTGGGCGACGAGCCAGGCGGTGAAGTCGGTGCGGTCGCTGTCGACGTCGGCGGGGGCGATGTCCAGGGCTTCGCGCCACTGCTCGAAGCCGCCCATGTCGTCCTGGAGAACCAGTTCCACGCCCCATTCCGCCGGCTCGTCCCAGCCGATGGCGACGAGGTCCAGCCGGGCGTGCGGCTCCGGCAGGGCGGCGTGCTCGGAGAGGATGGTCAGCAGGGCGCCGGCGGCGGTGATCTGCGGGACGCCGGTCCGGGGTGCGGTGGTCACGATGCCTGCTCCTCAGCGGAGTCGGGGGCGTCGGTGGTCGCGTCGCCCTCGGTGCCGGGGCGCTCGTTGGCGGCCGGGGCGGGGTCGGGCACGGCGTGAAGCGCGGGCCGCTCCGACTCGACGGCCGCGACGGCGGCGCGCTCGGCGGTGAGGGTGTCGCGCAGGACACGGGCGTTCGCGGCCGACGTGCGGACCGCCTTGCGGATCCGGTCGGCGGTCAGTTCCGAGTCGGGCCACCCGGCGGTGGCCGACCGGGCCTCCGTCAGCAACTCCGCGTCCGTGCGCTTGAGTTGGGTGGTCCGGGCCGACTTCGGAACCGTGCCGGTCGCCCGGCGCGGCCGGGCCGCCGCCGGAGCGGTCGGCTTACGGGTCGGCTCGGCGGGCGGCTGCTGGATCGGCGTCTTGGTCGGCTCGACGGCCGGCGCGAACGGGCTCAGGGCGGGTACCGGGTCGGGCGACTCCCACAGAGGGAAGTCCGGCTCGGCCGTCCCGGGTTCGGGCAGGTCAGACCCCGACCGATTCGCCATGGTCTGGTCTGTTTTGTCAGCCTTGGGCTTGGTGTGCAGGACCTTCGCCACGAGGTCCGACCCGAAGTAGATCGACCCGACCGGAAGCGACGACGCGAGCAGGACCAGGGCCCAGTGCGCGGGCGCCCACTCGGCCAGCCGGGTCCGGCCGCCGCCGTGCAGAGTCGGCACCAGACCGTGCACGTAGTTGAGCACCAGCGACGCGGCGGTGTACCCGGCCAGCACCCGCAGGGCGAACCGGCGGTCGGCGTCGGTCAGCACTAGCGCGACTACCAGCGCCAGCGCCATCAGCCCGTCCACGACGAGCGGGTAGACCGTGGCGGCGGTCGAGTCGGCCCCGATCGCCGACGCCACGTCCCGCAGCGCATTCCACGAGACTCGGAACGCCATCGCGGCCACCGCCAGCAGGCCGGTTACGAGCCAGAACTTCCCGGCGCGGCTCACTGGGCTCCCCCCGGCGCTCCGGCGCCGATGAGGGTCTGCGCCGCCTCCCGGGTGGCACGGGCGGCCTCAGCGGCAGCGGCGGCGGCGATCCGGGCCGCCGCCGCAGCGGCAGCGGCCTGCGCGGCCGCCTCGCGAACCTCGGCGCTCATGCCGCCACCCCCGGGCGGCTACGGCGGCCGGCTGCGCGCTGGCGGTGCAGCGGGACGGGGGCGGTCCGCAGCAGCTCGGCCGCGACCGCCGCCGACTCCGGGTCCGACTCCCGCAGCTCCGCCAGCACCTCACGGGCGACATCGGTACGGGCCGCGTACTCCGCCTGGCTCTCGCCGGCCACGCCACCGAACAGTGCGTCGAACGGCGCGTTGTCGACGCCGAGCGCGAGCTCAGCGAACTCCAGGGCCGAACCGGCCCGTTGGCCTGCAACAATCGACTTCACGGGTTCACCTCGTCGTAGATGGGTGGGTGGACCCGGGAGGGCCGCCGCGCGCCCGGCCAAGGAATGCGCGGCGGCCCGATCCACGGGCCAAGAAAGGCAGCCACCGACGCGGGACGCGCGGCGCGCTGCACGTGGACGGGGAGGGAATCGCACCCTCACCCCCGCAGGGGCCCACTACGGGCCGTCCGCCTTGCTGGTCTGCCTCCGCCTCTCCCCAGACACCTCCCTTCGCGGGGTTCTCGGCGGGACCTATGGAGTTGTCAAGGAACAAGCGCTGCCTTCAGGGGGCTGTCACCCCACCCCTCCGGGCGCATTTGTCCAGCTCAGAGCAGCCCAAAGAAGGGCCACTCCGCATCGTCTGGATTGTCCGGACAATGCTGCCGGTGAAGAGATTGGCACGCTCGGCTACGTGCGGTCAAGCACATCGTCTGCATTGACTGGACAATGCGTCGTGAGCTGCGGTTTCATGGGTTGCATGTCAGCGATGCGATCTGGGCGAGCGCCCATGTACCAGCAGATCCGCGACGCACTGAGGCAACAGATCGCGGATGGAACGCTCTTGGCCGGCGCGCAGTTGCCGACCGAAGCCGACCTAATGGAGCAGTACGGCGTTGGCCGAGGCACAGTGCGGGAGGCGCTCAGCAAGTTGGTCAACGAAGGCCTGGTCGTGCCGATGAGGCCCCGGGGCTACTTCGTGAAGGAGCGCCAGCCCATGGTCTTTCGGCCGCAGGCTGAGTTTCGCAAGCGCCCATATTCGGCCGAGATGGACGCCTTTGTCACAGAGCACTCGGCGGAAGGGCGAGAGCCGCGTCAGCTCATCGAGGTGGCCATCGTGGAGCCAGCTCCGGACATCGCGAAACGCCTGCGCCTGGAGGCGGGGGAGCTTGCGGCAGTGCGCCGACGCATCCGATGGCTCGACGGTGAGCCGTTCAACGTGAACGACAGCTACTTCCCGTTGGACATCGTCCGGGAATCCGAGATCATGCGGCCCGAGGACATCACGCGGGGCGCCAACGAGGTGCTGGCCGAGCTGGGCTATCGCCAGGTCCGGGCACTTGATGAGTTGTACGTGCGGATGCCGACCCCGGACGAGGCGGACCGACTTGAGCTCGGCCCCGGGACCCCCGTCGCGTACCACGTATGCACTGGATACACGGCCGACGCGCGGCCGGTGCGCGTCGCTGTGAGCGTGCTGCCTGGTGACCGGCATGTCATCTCGTACGAGCGGCAGTGGGAGCAGCCGCAGGACGGTGCCGAGTGACCGTGCTGGAGATGCGCGTAGCCACGCCGGGCGAACTCTTCCAGGTCGAAGGGTTGTTGGTTGGCGCGGGGGAGTGGCTCGCGTCGCTCGGAAGCGATCAGTGGCAGTTCCCGCCGCGCCGGACTCGACTGCTCGAATCGATGGAGCGTGGGGAGTGCTTCCTGGCCTTCCGAGACGGTCTGCCGGTTGGCACTCTGACCGTGGACGGGCAGGCAGACCCTGAGTTCTGGCACGCCGACGACGAGCCGGAGACGGCGCTGTACGTGCACCGGATGGCCGTTGCTCGGGAAGTGGCAGGCCAGGCCATCGGTGCCCGGATGCTGGACTGGGCTGCCGATCGGGCGGCGGCTGCGGGCAAGACCAGGCTCAGGCTCGATGCGTGGAAGACGAATCCTGCGCTCCACCGGTACTACCAGGGGCAGGGCTTCACGCTGGTGCGGACAGTAGACCTGCCTCACCGGCAGTCAGGCGCTCTCTTTGAGCGTGAGGTGGCGGCCCGGGGTCCTCTTGTGGAGCCAGCGCAGACGTGATGCTGACATCACTTCCTGACATCAACACGACCGGACGCCGGGGCATCTGTCCGTCCCGGTGAGCACTCGGCCCTGGCGGGCGAGATGCCTTTGGGCCGGTCCCCGACGACCGTGTTTGATCTTGTAAAGCGGGGGTCGTCGGTTCGAACCCGACAGGGGGCTCTGCGTGTGGAGGGCCAGTCCGCCGGGGTGCATCCGGTCGGGCTGGCCCTTCGGTGTTGGTGGGGCCGGGTCAGGAGGGGGCGCGGCGGGGAGGGTGAGGGTTGCGAGGGCGCCGCCGGTGGGGTGGTTGGCGAAGGCCAGGGTGGCGCCGATGACGCGGGTGTGGCCGGTGGCGATGGTGAGGCCGAGGCCGTGGCCGCGGCCGCGTTCGGGGGCGTTGGTGCGGAAGCGCTGCGGGCCGTCGTCGAGGAGGTCGTCGGGGTAGCCGGGGCCGTGGTCGCGGACGGTGATGCGGTGGCCGTCGACGTGGAGTTCGACGGGGGCGGCGCCGTGGCGGTGGGCGTTGACGACGAGGTTGCCGAGGATGCGGTCCAGCCGGCGGAGGTCGGTGCGCACCTCGGCGTCGGCGGTGACCGTGACGTCCACGTCCACGCCGGTGAGCGTGACGGTGCGGCGCACCGCCCGTTCGAGGGGGACGGTGGAGAGGTCCGGGGTCTCGACGTCGGCGTCGAGGCGGGAGACCTCCAGCAGGTCCTCGACGAGGGCGCGCAGGGCCTGGACCCGGTTCTGGACGAGCTGGGTGGGCCGGCCCGGGGGCAGCAGTTCGGCGGCGGTGACCAGGCCGGTCAGCGGGGTGCGCAGCTCGTGGGCGACGTCCGCGGTGAAGCGCTGCTCGTCCGCGAGCCGCCGGTGCAGCGAGCGGGACATCTGGTCGACGGCCGCCGCGAGGTCGGCCACCTCGTCCCGCCCGTCGACGAGTTCGCCGATCGGGGTGTCGGTCCGGCCGGCGGCGATGCCCCGGGCGGCGGTGGCCGCGGTGCGCAGGCGGCGGCTGATCCGGTCCGCGACCAGCACGCCGGCCAGGACGGTGGTGAAGACGGCCGCGACGACGGTGAGCAGGATGATCCGGTCGAGGTCGGCGATCGCCTGCCGGTCCTGGGTGAAGTCGACCCGGACCGAGAGCACGGCGTTCTGCACCGGTCCGGCCGCCCACATCGTCTCGCCGTCCGGCCCGGCCGCCAGCAGCGTGCCCTGTCGTCCGTCGACGGCGAGCGTGTGCAGGCGGGCCGGCAGCGCGGGGTCGTTGAGGGCGGCGCCGTGGGCAGGGGCCTCGCCGCGTCCGTACGCGCCGAGCGAGGAGTCGAGGGCGGCGACGGCGGTGGCGCGGGCCTGGTCGACGTGCTGGCGGATCATCGCCTGGTGGACCAGCAGGCCGACGGCCACCGCGACCAGGACGGAGATCGCGGCGACGGCGGTGGCGATCTGGCGGCGCAGCGTCATGCCGGCCGCCGCAGCTTGTAGCCGAAGCCGCGGACGGTCTCGATCCGTCCGGCGCCGATCTTGGCGCGCAGCCGCTGCACGTGGACGTCGACCACGCGGGTGTCGGCGCCCCACTCGTAGTCCCAGACGCGTTCGAGCAGGGTAGAGCGCTCCAGCACGATGCCGGGCGCGGCGGTGAACTCCAGCAGCAGCCGCAGCTCGGTGGGGGTGAGCGGGACGAGGCGGCCGTCCACCCGGACCTCCATGCTGTCGGTGTCCACCTGCATGCCGTCGAAGCTGCGCACGGTGGGCGAGGGGGACGGGGAAACAGCGGGGGAGACAGAGGGGGAAACGGAAGGGGGCGGCGTGGGGAGGTCGTCGTCGGCAGGGGCCGGGACGACGCGGATCCGTCGCAAGACCGTCCGGATCCGGGCGACCAGCACGGCGCTCTCGAACGGCTTGACCACGTAGTCGTCCGCCCCGGCCTCCAGCCCGGACACGACGTCCACCGGGTCGGTGCGCGCCGACATCATCAGGATCGGCAGCTGGCTCTCCTCGCGGATCCGCCGGCACAGCCCGACGCCGTCGAGGAGCGGCAGCATGACGTCCAGCAGGACCAGGTCCGGCCGGACGGCGTGGAACGCCTCCAGCCCTTCCAGGCCGTCGGCGGCCGTGGAGACGGGGAAGCCGTAGCGCTCCAGGGCCATCCGGGTGGCCTCGCGGATCACCTCGTCGTCCTCGACGATCAGGATGCGGGGCTGCGCGGGCGTCTCGGCGGGGGTCATGGGTGCTGAGGCTAGGGGGTCGGGGATCACGGCTGCACTCCCGGGAGGGCGGGCGTCGGCCGGGCGGGGTTCTTGGGGACGAGCGGGGACGGCACGGCCGTCGGGGTGGCCGGCTCGGCCGTCGGACGGACGGGGCCGGGGGCGCGGCCGCCCGGGGGCATGACGGACGTCACCGGGTCCGGTGCGGCGGACGGGCCGGGCAGCGGGCCGGTGCCCTCGAACTTCTGCTCCAGCCGGACGAGCCGGACGCCGTCCCACTGGTAGTGGCTGGTGGTCTGGACGGAGGTGGTGGTCTGCTCGTGCAGCCACAGGTCGGTGCCGATGGTCTCGGCGCTGAACAGCGGCACCAGCTTGACCCGCAGGATCGGCACGAGCCGGTCGTCGACCAGGGTGTAGACGTGCAGCACGACCTGCTGGGGCACGGCCACGGCGGTGATCAGCTCGGGCTTGCCGTCGCCGGTGAGGTCGCGGAACTCGGGGCTGCGGACCGCGCAGCCGGTGCACGATCCGAGGGCCGGCCGCTCCTCCGCGCTCACGCCGGGGTCCTTCGTGAGGACGGCGTGGACGTCGACCGCGGTGATGTCCCGCCCGGCCACGGTCAGGTCGGGCACGGGCTGCGGCGGCGCCTGGGACGCGGAGCCGGTCTCGGCGGCGGAGGAGGACGGCGTCGGCGGGGCGTTCAGTCCGGGCCAGAGCGGCTGGGCCCGCAGCGGCGGTGTCACCGGCTGCGACGGGCCGTGGTCCTTCAGGCCGCCGGGGTCGGCCCGGCCCACGACCAGGGCCGCGGCCAGCGCGACGAGGACGGCCACGGCCGCGAGGGCGGCCACCGGCGTGGCGGCGCGCCGTCGGCGGGGCGGGGGTGCTGCTGCCACGTCGGTGCTCGCCCTCCTGGAACGCCTGGTCTGGGATGCCTGGCCTGGAACGCCTGGTCGTGGGGGGGACGCCGCAGGCCTACGGCGTCCTTGGTGTGCCCTTGGTGTAGGTCGTGCCGGCGGTGGCCGGCGGTTCCCGTGCGGCCGGCCGGGCCGCCTCAGGCCGCCTCCGCCGGCCTCAGGCCAGGTCGGCCAGGACGACGATGTTGTCGGTCCAGTGGCCGTCCGAACCGATGCTGCCGCCGCAGGTGATGAGCCTGAGGGTCGGGGCCGGGGTGTCACCGTAGACGGCGTCGGTGGGGAAGCGGTCCTTGGCGGCCTGCAGCAGTGAGCGGACCTTGAAGTCCACGGTGGTGCCGTCCGCGCGCCGCACCTGGACGAGGTCGCCCGGCCGCAGCTGCGGCACGCGGTGGAAGACCGCCGGGCCGTGGACGGTGTCGTAGTGCCCGATCAGGACGGTGGGGCCGGTCTCGCCCGGGGTGGGCCCGTTGCGGTACCAGCCGACCTCCCCGGCCCGGTCGGCCGACGGCACCTGGACCGTCCCGTCGGCGTTCAGGCCGAGGCCGGTCACCGGGGCGTCGACGCCGGCCGACGGGATGAGCAGGCGGGTCGGCTCCGAGGCGGGGAGGGCCTTCGGGGCGGCGGGCGGTGCGGTGGCGGCGGAAGTGCCGGCGCCGGTGGTGCCGGAGACGCCCGGGGTGGACGCCGCGGGCCCGGGGGCCGGACCGTCCGTCGCGCTGCCGTGCGCCGAGGACTCGATCCGGACGACCGGCGTCTCCTGGGAGCCGATCGCCACCGACACGCCGAGCACCAGGCACAGCAGCCCGGCCGCCCCCACGACGGCCCGGCGCACCACGCCCGGTCTGCGCCGGGGCCCGCGCCGCCGCCGTCCGCGCCCTCGTTCCGGTACAGGCCCCTGCCCTCGTCCCCGACCGGTCGCGCGCCGCCGCCGGCCGGCCGGTGCCCCGTCCGCGCCCGGGGCCGCCCCGGCACCGCCGCCCCGCCTGGCCAGGTGCGGGGCTGCGGCGCCGGGGTGCCCGGAGGGCTCGGGGCCGGTGTCAGCCGCGCGCACCGGAGCGGCGGCGCAGGAGGGCGAAGCCCAGCGCCCCGGCGCCGACGGCCGCGACGGCACCGCCGGCGGCCAGCGTGAGGCCGTTGCCGTCGGTCGCGGTGGACCCGTCCCCGGCCTGGGCGGCGCCCTTCGGGACCTCGCGGACCTGCGGCCGGTTGGTGTCCTTGGCGTCGGCCGGCGCGGGCGTGGCGGTGGGCGTCTTGGCGACGCCCTCGGTTGCGGGCGCACCGGCGGTGGGCCGGGCCGGAGCCGGCTGGGCGGGTGCGGAGCCCTTCGGCACCACGACCGCGCCGGAGGCGGCGGGGCCGGCGGTCGGGGTGGCCGTCGGGATGGCCGGGGCGGCGCTCGGGGCGGCCGTGGGCGTGGCCGGGGCGGGGGCCCCGTCGGCCCACGCCTGCCCGCCGGTCAGGGCGGTCAGCAGCGCGGCCCCGGTCAGTGCGCAGACGGCCAGGACCCGGCGGCCCGGCGCGCGATCGGTACGGCTCCTGCTCATGGGGTGCTCTCCTTCGTCGGCATCGTCGACGCTCGTCGTCGATGGTCGGCATTGACGTCCGTCGTCGACGTCCGTCCTCGACGCGTTCCGACCCCTGCGGCCGGTGCGTCGACGGAGACGTTAGGGAGCCCGTGTCGCGGTCCCCGGCCGGTCGCATCACGGCGGCCCATCGGCTTCGTAACGCCCCCGACGGCCTTCGTAACGGCTCCGGAGGGCTCTGTAACGACGGCCGGGCGACGAAGGCCGGGCGACGAAGGCCGGGCGACGAAGGCCGGGCAACGAAGGCCCGGCAACGCCCCCCGGAGCCCTGACAACGACCCCCGGAGCCCCGCGGCACCACCCAACTCCCGGTACGCGGAAGGAAACCTCCCCCGCCCCTGAACCAACCCGCCCGCCCGTGCGTACCCCCTGGTGATGGGGGACCGGAGAGAAAGGTGGCAGCGATGAGCATGCTGGCCAACCTGGTCCCGGCGATGCGGCACGGCGGCAAGCACGACCGCAAGACCGGCAAGGAGACCAGGGACTCCAAGGCGGGCCGCCGTCGTCGTCGCGGGTCGAACTCGCGGCACTGACGGCCCCGCCGTCCTGTCAGGGCCGGGCCCCCGGCGGCCCGGCCACGTTCCACGGGCTGGAGTCGAACCGTGTGGTCACCGCTGCGGCCGACGGCCGCCGCCGCGGGGGGCGGCGACGGCGCCCGGGTGGATCCGGTCGTCGGGCCCGCCCCCGGCCCGCCCCGGCGGGGGCCCATAGGGCGGCTCTGGGCCGACACGAGGGGGGGGCG
>NZ_JBHWGD010000027.1:69437-77592 GCF_042733235.1 Kitasatospora sp. NPDC059722 | reverse complement strand
CCCCGCCGTCTGCGGGGCGCCGCGCCGCCCCCCCCCCCCCCCCGCCCGCGGCGGGGGGGGCCCGCGGGGGGCCCCCCCCGCGCCCCCCCCCCCCCCCCGACGCGGGTGACGGCGACGGCGCCCGGGTGGATCCGGTCGTCGAGCCGGCCCCGGCCCTGCCGCTGCGGCGGACCTTCGGGCGGCTCTGGCCCTACACGAGGGGCGGGCGGCGCTGGCTGGCCCTGCTGCTGGTCCTCGTCCTGGCCGGCCCGGTGGTCGACGCGGCCGCGATCTGGCTGTTCAAGGTCGTCGTCGACGACGTCCTCGTCCCGCACAGGCTCGGCCTCTTCGTGCCGGTCGCGCTCGCCTACGCGGGGCTGACGGCCGTGGCGGGGGCCCTGGGCTTCGCCGACGAGATGACCTCGACGTGGGTCGGCGAGCGCTTCCTGCTGGCCCTGCGGGCGGACGTGTTCCGGCACCTGCAGGGCCTGTCGCTCGGCTTCTTCGAGCGGCGGCGGCTCGGCGACGTGCTGGCGCGGCTGACCGGCGACGTCGAGGCGGTCGAGACGTTCCTGCTCTCGGGTGTCGTCGACGCGGTCGCGTACGTCGCCGAACTCGCCGTCTTCCTAGGGGTGTTGTTCTACCTCCGGTGGGACCTCGCCCTGGTCGCGCTCATCGTGGTGCCGCTGTTCTGGTTCACCGCGCGGCACTTCTCGGCGCGGGTGAAGGCTGCCTCGCGCGAGCGGCGGCGGCGCAGCGGCTCGGTCAGCGCGCTCACCGAGGAGTCGCTCGGCAACATCGCGCTCGTCCAGGCCTGCAACCGGCAGGGCTGGGAGCAGGAGCGGTTCCGGCGGGAGAGCATGGCGCGGTTCCGGGCGACGATGGAGGCCACCCGCCTGCGCGCGCTGTTCGCGCCGATCGTGGACGTCCTGGAGCTGGCCGGCGCGTTGATCGTCCTCGGAGTGGGCGCCTGGGAGCTCGCGCGCGGACGCCTGACGCTGGGCGAACTCCTGGTCTTCGTCGCCCTGTTGAGCCGGCTGTACGGCCCGGTCCGGGGGATCTCCCGGCTCAGCAACGGCTTCTACTCGGCCTCCGCCGCCGCCGAACGGATCCTCGAACTCCTCGACGAGCGCCCGCAGGTGAGCGATCCGCCGGTGCCGCTGCGCCCCGCCCGGGTGCGCGGGGCGGTGGCCTTCGACGGGGTCTGGTTCCGCTACCCGGGCTCGACGCGGGTGGCGCTGTTCGACGTGTCGTTCCGCGCCGAGCCGGGCGAGACGGTCGCGCTGGTCGGCCCGAGCGGTGCGGGCAAGTCGACCGCCGCCAAGCTGCTGCTGCGCTTCTACGACCCCGAGCGCGGGGCCGTCCGCCTGGACGGGATCGACCTGCGCGAACTGGCGGTCGCCGACCTGCGCGAGCACATCGCCGTCCTGCTCCAGGAGACCCTGGTCGTCCACGGCACCGTGCGCGAGAACATCGCGTACGGGCGGCCGGGCGCCACGGACGCCGAGATCGTGGCCGCCGCCCGGGCCGCCGACGCCCACGAGTTCGTCAGCCGGCTCCCGGACGGCTACGACACGGTGGTCGGCCGCAACGGGCGGCTGCTGTCCGGCGGGCAGTGCCGGCGGCTGGCGATCGCCCGCGCGATGATCCGCGACGCGCCCGTGCTGATCCTCGACGAGCCGACGACGGGGCTGGACGCCGAGTCCGCGCGGCGGGTCCTGGCGCCGCTCGGGCGGCTCATGCGGGGCCGGACGACGATCGTCGTCTCGCACGACCTGTCCGCCGTCCGGCACGCCGACCGGATCGTGCTGCTCCGCGGCGGCTGCGTCGCGGACAGCGGCACGCACGGGGAACTGCTGGCCCGCGACGACGGATACGCGCGACTCGACGGGCTGCAGCGCTCCGACCTGGCCGAGGAGGTGTCGAGTTGAGTCCGGACACCGTCCAACCACCCCTCCCCGCAGGGACGTTCATCGCCCCCGGGTACCAGGTCCTGGCGCACCTCTGCCGCACCGGCTGGCTCGACCTCTACGACGCCTGGAGCGAGGAGCGCGACTGCCGCTGCGTCGTGAAGGTGCTCCGACCGGACCGCCGCCGCGAGCGGCGGCTGCGCGCCCGGCTGCTCCAGGAGGGCCGCTGGCTGGCCGAGTTCACGCACCCGCACCTCGTCCGCGGCTACGGGACGGGCGAGCGCCCGCAACCGTACGCCGTCCTGGAGACGCTCGCCGGGGAGACGCTCTCCCGCGTCCTGGACACCCGCCCCCGCCGCCCGGCCGCCGCCGACGTGGCCATGCTCGGGCTCCACCTGTGCTCGGCCGTCCACTACCTGCACGGCCGCGGCCTGCTGCACCTCGACCTCAAGCCCTCCAACGTCGTGATCGACTGCCGCCGCGCCAAGGTGCTCGACCTCAGCGTCGCCCGTCCGCCCGGCCCGGCCGCACCCGGCATCGGCACCGACGGCTACCTCGCCCCCGAGCAGGCCCGTGGCGGGCGGCTCACCGCGGCCGCCGACGTGTGGGGCATCGGCATCACCCTCTACGAGGCCGCCACCGGCGACGTCCCGTACGACGGCCCGGACCCGGACGGCCCGGCACCACCGGTCTCCCGGCGCCGCCGCCTCCCGCGCCCGCTGGCCGCCGCCATCGACGCCTGTCTGCGCACCGACCCGGAAGCCCGCCCGAGCGTGCCCGAACTGGCCGACCGTCTCGACGAGTTGCTCCCCCAGGGGCGTCGCGCGGTGCCGCCGGACGAGCAGTGACCTCAGCGCGCCGCCCGCAGCCGGCGCAGCGTCCAGTCCGTGCCCAGCCGCTGCGTGTGCGCCGTGAACAGCTCCGCGGCCCGGCGGTACGACAGCCGCCCACGGCCCGTGTGCGGGCAGCGGTCCGCGGGTGCGGTGCCGGCAGGGGCCCTGCGGTCGGTGAGGAAGAGCGGTCCGGTGGCGCGACCGGCGACGAGGAGGGGGAGCAGGCGGGCGGTGCCGGCCTGCCATTGCACCGCCGGCCGCCCCGGGCGGGGGCGGGTGCGGCGTGCCGGGAGGTTGAGGTCGTCGGTGTTCAGGGCGAGGACGGTCTCGATCGCGGCGCCGGACTCGTGCAGCAGGTGCCACAGCGTCTGCTCGCGCAGCGGCGCCCGGAGCGCGAACAGGGCGCGCAGCTCGTCCGGGGTGAGCGGGCCGGCGGCGGGTGCGGGGGCCGGGTGGGCGCGCAGGCCGGTGGTCGGGTCCTGGGTGATCCAGCCCCGGGCGCGCCACCAGGCCACGGCCGCGCGCAGGGTGGACAGCTCGCGGTTGAGCGTGCGCGCGTCGGTGTCCGCGGCGCGGCGGGTGACGGCGGCGCCGAGGCGGGCGGCGGCGTCCGGGTGGTCGAGCAGGGCGAGCGGGAGGACGGGCGGCCGGGCGCGGCGCCGCCCCGGGCCGGTGGGGGCGGTCCGGCCGGCGAGTGCCCAGGCCCAGGTGTCCAGCCCGATCCGGTAGACCCGGCGGGAGCCCTCGGCGAGTCCGGAGACGGCGAGGTAGCGCTCGACGGCGACGGCGTACTCGACCGGGGGAAGCTCTGTCATCAGTGATCCTCTACCGCAGTAAACGAATGCCTCACGGACGCTTGAATCGTATCCGGTAGTCGCAGTAAACAGCAGGTGAAACGGTATCCAGCTAGCCGTTTACTGCGGCACATTCGGCCATCGCAGAAATTGATGCGAAAAGACTCAAGTTTTTCCACCGGAGCCCTTGAACGGCTGCTCCGCGCGGAGGCAGACTTGCCGCCCATGGCAGTGGAAACCGAACGGATCCCGGCCCGTCGACGGCGCCCTGGAGACCGTCTCGCCATGCTGGGCGAGCGCGACTTCCGGTGCTTCTTCACGGGCTACGCGACGTCCCTCCTCGGCTCCGCGATGGCACCGGTGGCGGTGGCCTTCGCGGTGCTCGGCGGCGGAGCGGACGGCAGCGGCGGCCCCGGTGGCGGCGGCCCCGGCGCTGGCAGCGCCGGCGGGGACGGCGCCGACCTGGGCTGGGTGATGGCCGCCCGGATCCTGCCGGTGGTGCTGGTCCTGCTCGCCGGCGGAGTGATCGCCGACCGGCTCGGCAGCCGCCGCGTGATGCTCGCCTCGGACGGGCTCCGCGGAGTCGTCCAGGCGCTGTTCGCCGTGCTGCTGGCGACCGGACGGGCGCCGCTGTGGGCGATGGTGGCGCTCGTCGCCGTGTGGGGGATCGGCGAGGGGCTGTTCATGCCGGGGCTGGGCGCGCTGGTGCCCGGCCTGGTGCGCCGCCAGGAGCTCGTCGGCGACGCCAACACGCTGCTGGGGATGGCCCGTTCGGTCGCGACGGTGGCCGGTCCCGCACTGGCCGGCGTGATCACGGCGGTCTGGGGGCCGGCGGTGGTGCTGGCGGCCGACGCGGCGACGTACGGGGTCGGCGCGTTCGCGCTGTACCGGCTGCGCCTGGCCGGTGCGGCGCCGGCCGGCGGGCGCGAGTCGCTCCTCGCGGACCTCCGCGCGGGCTGGTCGGAGTTCGGCTCCCGGCCGTGGCTGTGGATCACCACCGCGCACATGGGGCTCTTCAACCTGCTGGTGTGGGCGCCGTTCCTGATCCTCGGGCCGCTCACCGCGCAGCGCGAGCTCGGGGGTGCGCGCGCCTGGGGCGCGGTGATGGCCGTGTACGGCGTCGGTGCGGTGCTGGGCGGCCTGCTGATGCTGGGCCGTCGCCCGGCCCGGCCGCTGGCGGTGGCCACCGTGGCGACGCTGGGCTGGGCGCTGCCCTCGGCGGCACTGGCGGGCGGTGCGGCGCTGCCGTGGGTGGTGGCCGGGGCGCTGGTCGCGGGCGTCGGCTCGGCGGTCTGCGGCACGCTGTACGGCACGACGATGCAGCGCTGGGTGCCGCCGGAGGCGCTGGGCCGGGTGACGTCCTTCGGCGCGCTGGGCGCCTTCGCCCTGGGGCCGGTGGGCCTGGCGGCGGCGGGACCGCTGGCGGGGCGGCTCGGGACGGGGACCGTCCTCGCGCTCGGCGCCCTCTGGCAACTCGGCGCCGCCGTGGCGGTGCTGGCCGTACCCGCCGTGCGCCGCCGCCCCTGGGAGGGTGACGAGGAGGCGACCTGAACCCGCTCCGGGGCGCACCCCCGGGCGGACGCCCGGCCCCGGCGCGCCACCGCCCCGCCCGCCCGGTGGACCCGCCGGCGGGCGGGGCCGCCCTCCGCGCCCCGGCCGCCCTTCCCGCCCCCGGGCCACCCTCCGCGTCCCGCCCCGGCCGCCCTTCCCGCCCGCGGGCCACCCTCCCCCCGGGCCACCCTCCCCGCCCCCGGGCCACCCTCCCCCCGGGCCGCACCCGCCCCGCCCCGGGCCGCACCCTCCCCGCCCCCGGGCGGTCCCGGTGAGCCGGTCGTACGGTGGAGGGTGCGGGGGTCGACGGAGGAGGCTGGCCATGCCCGGTTCGCTCACCATCAGCCACCACGAGGCCGCGGTGGCCCTCGACCACACGGACGCCGCGCGGCTCGCCACCGTGCTGGAGGAACTGGCCTATCTGCTGGAGATCCCGGGCCCGAACCGGATCAACGACGCGCAGCTCACCGTCCTGTGCGAGGGACGCGCGGCGAACCGCGCCGAGCTGTCGCACTGGTCCCGCGCGCTCGCGGCGCAGCTGAAGGGCCGGCTCTAGCCCGGCGCACCGGCGCCGCCGCCGGGCCCGCCGTACGATGGCGCGCGGGGCGGGCGGTGGTCGCTCGCCTCCCGGGTGCCGGGGTGGCCGGCGGCCGGCCCGGTGGAGGGTGAGGGTGGGGGCCCGAGCGTGTCGCAGATGTCCTGGCTGACCGTGCCGACGCCGCTGCCGAGCGGCCCGATGCACATCGCCGTGACGCCGCTGGGCGTGGCGGCGGCGGGTTACGGCGGCCGCGACGGCGAGGCGCCGGCCTGCACCGACGACGCGAAGATCGCCGCCGTCACCGACCGGATCGGCGCCTACCTGGCGGGCCGCAGCCGGGAGTTGGGCCTGCCGATCGACTGGAGCCTGAGCAGCGGCCCGCACCGGGAGGTGCTGCGGACGCTGTGGCGCGAGGTGCCGTACGGGCGGACCATCACCTACGGCGAACTGGCCGCGCGCAGCGGGGTGTTCGAGGGCGTGACCGAGCCGGGCCTGGCGGCCCGCACGGTGGGGCAGATGATGGCCGCCAACCCCGTCGCGCTGCTCGTGCCGTGCCACCGGGTGGTGGCGGCGGACGGCATCGGGGGCTTCGGCGGCGGCCGGGTCGGGATCGACGTGAAGCGCTGGCTGCTGACCCTGGAGGGCGTGCTGGAGCCGACTCTCGACTGGAACGGCCCACTCTGACGCGCGGATGCGGGAGGATGGCACCCGGCATTCCGGCGAGTTCGATTAAGCAATCGAACAAATATCGAGCAAGTGATCTAGTCGTACTATTTGTTCGGTTATTCCGAACCACTCGAATGAGTGATTGCGGCGTGCCTCCGTTCGGGCCCACCATGAAGTTGCACCATGAATATGCAAGGCGTCACTTCATCGGGTTTGCGAAGGGCTCCCCTATGTCGACCGAAACGAATGCCGGTATTCCTGCGCCGGGTGCGCAGCCGGAGATCCGGCAGCAGCAGAGTCTGAGCACGGCGGGTGCGCGGAACCTCGCCACGACCACCAAGTCCGCGCCGCAGATGCAGGGCATCAGCCCGCGCTGGCTGCTCAGGATGCTGCCGTGGGTGCAGGTCTCCGGTGGTACCTACCGGGTGAACCGTCGCCTGCGCTACTCGATCGGCCGCGGCCGGGTGAGCTTCGTCAAGACGGGCGCCGAGGTGCGGATCGTCCCGCCGAGCCTCACCGAGGTGCCGGTGCTGCGCGGCTTCCAGGACGAGGCCCTCCTGGAGGAGCTGGCCGGGCGCTTCGTGCAACGCGAGTTCTCCGCGGGTGACGTGCTGATCTCCGCCGGTGCGGAGATCAGCGAGGTCTTCATCATCGCGCACGGCAAGCTGGAGCGGATCGGAACGGGCAAGTACGGCGAGGAAACGGTCATCGGCACCCTCGCCGACGGCGACCACCTCGGCGACGAGGCCCTGCAGGAGGACACCAACACCTGGCCGTACACGGTGAAGGCGGCCACCGCCGGCACCGTGATGGTGCTGCAGTGGCCCGCCTTCCAGGAGCTCCACGACCGCTCCGAGTCGCTGCAGCTGCAGATCATGGAGTACCTGAACGGCTTCCAGCAGGCGCAGAACAAGCACGGCGAGGCCGCGATCGACCTCTCCGCCGGCCACGAGGGCGAGTTCGAGCTGCCCGGCGCCTTCGTCGACTACGAGCTGAAGCCGCGCGAGTACGAGCTGAGCGTCGCCCAGACGATCCTCAAGGTGCACAGCCGGGTCGCCGACCTCTACAACCAGCCGATGAACCAGACCGAGCACCAGTTGCGGCTGACGATCGAGGCCCTGCGCGAGCGCCAGGAGCACGAGCTGATCAACAACCCGGAGTTCGGCCTCCTGCAGAACGCCGAGTACGACCAGCGGATCCAGACGCACTCCGGCCCGCCCACGCCGGACGACATGGACGACCTGCTCAGCCGCCGCCGCAGCACCAGGATGTTCCTCGCGCACCCGAAGGCGATCGCCGCCTTCGGCCGCGAGTGCAACAAGCGCGGCCTCTACCCGGGCACGGTCGAGGTCGAGGGCAAGCACGTCACTTCGTGGCGCGGGGTGCCGGTCTTCCCGTGCAACAAGATCCCGATCATCGGCGGCCACACCAGCTCGATCATCGCGATGCGGGTCGGCGAGGACAACCAGGGCGTCATCGGCCTGAACCAGACCGGAATTCCGGACGAGTACCAGCCGGGCCTTTCGGTGCGGTTCATGGGGATCGACGAGAAGGCCATCATCTCCTACCTGGTCAGCGCCTACTATTCGGCCGCCGTCCTGGTGCCGGACGCGATCGGCGTCCTGGAGAACGTGGACATCGCCCAGCGCTGAGGCGGGCGCCGCGGGCCGGCCGCGGAGGCGGCCCGCACGGCACGCCGACCGCACCCCGTCCCACCGCACCGAGCACCGTCCGGCCCGGGCCCGTGTCCCGGGCCGGGCGGCGCCACGCGCGCCCTACCGCGCACCGGGGGGGGGGCCGGGGCGCCGCCCCCCCCGCCCCGCGGGGAGCCACGCCCGCCCGAGCGAGTCGACGAACAGAACCTAGAACACCAGCGCGCCGCCA
>NZ_JBHWGD010000027.1:68156-69427 GCF_042733235.1 Kitasatospora sp. NPDC059722 | reverse complement strand
TCTGTGTATCGCCCCCGGCCCCCCGCCCCGCGCCGCGCGGGCCCCCCCCCCCGCGCGCGGGGCCCCCCCCCTTCTCACGACAGGTCATCAGGGGGAGGAACCCATGACGAGCCCCACGCTGGAGCGGGACCACCGGGAGGGCCACGAGGCCGAGGACGTGCTCGTCCGGGCCCGCGGTCTGGTCGACCCGGTCCTGCGGGCCGCCGTCGACTCGCTGCCGGGCGCGATGCGCAAGGTCGCCGGCTACCACTTCGGCTGGTGGGAGGCGGACGGCTCGCCCTCCGCGTCGCCCTCCGGCAAGGCGATCCGCCCGGCCATGGTCCTCGCCGCCGCCCAGGCCCTCGGCGGCGACCCGGCCGCGGCCACCGCCGCCGCGGCGGCCGTCGAGCTGGTGCACAACTTCACCCTGCTCCACGACGACGTCATCGACCGCGACGAGACCCGCCGCCACCGCCCCACCGCCTGGCGGGTGTTCGGCACCACCGAGGCGATCCTGGCCGGCGACGCGATGCACTCGCTGGCGCTGCGGCTGCTGGCCGAGGACACCCACCCGGCCGCCCGGTCCGCCGTCCGCCGGCTCACCGACTGCGTGGTCGAGCTGTGCGAGGGCCAGCAGATCGACTGCGCCTTCGAGCAGCGGGACGACGTCTCGCTCGCCGAGTGCCTCGCGATGGCCGAGGCGAAGACGGGCGCCCTGCTGGGCGCGTCCTGCGCGATGGGCGCGGAGTACGGCGGCGCGTCCGAGCGGGCGGCGAAGGCGATGGACGGCTTCGGGCGGGAGATCGGTCTGGCGTTCCAGCTGATCGACGACCTGATCGGCATCTGGGGCGACCCGGCCGTCACCGGCAAGCCGGTCGGGGCGGACCTGGTGGCGCGGAAGAAGTCGCTGCCGGTGGTCGCGGCGCTCGGCTCGGGCACGCCCGACGGCGCCCGGCTCGCCGAGCTGTACACGCTGGAACGGCAGCTCAGTGCCGAGGAGTTGGCGCTCTGCGCCGCGGCCGTCGAGGGCGCGGGCGGGCGCGGCTGGGCACAGGGTGCGTCCTGCGAGCGGATGGCCGCCGCGATGGACCTGCTGGCCGCGGCCGTGCCCGAGCCGGCCCGGACGGACGAACTGCTCGCGCTGGCCGAGCTGGTGACGCGCCGCACCCACTGACCGCGCGGGGGAGGGGGGGGGGGGGGGGGGGGCGGGGCGGCCCCGCCCCCCCCCCCCCCACGAGCGAGACAGGGGGGCGGCCCGCCACCCACAGCGCCACCCCCCCCCCGCCGCGCGG
>NZ_JBHWGD010000027.1:49980-68146 GCF_042733235.1 Kitasatospora sp. NPDC059722 | reverse complement strand
GCGCCCCCCGCCGCCACCCCGCCGCGCCGCGCGCCGGGGTGGCCCCCCCCCCCCCCCCCGGCCGGGGGGGGGGTGCGGCCCGCCGCCCCCCCCCCCCCCCCACTCCTGCTTCCCTCCCGCTTTCCCTCTCCCGGGGCGTCCCCTTCCCTTCGCTTCCCTCCGCCCGCCGCTCCAGGTGCTGACCGGCGCCTCCCCGCCTAGCATCCCCTATGTAGTGATTTGTCCTGATCCTGCTGGGGAGAGCGACACCATGGTCAGCCCGGCCCTCGTCGATCCGACCACCGTCCGTGCGACGGCTGCCGAGGCGTGGCTGCGCGGGTACCCGATCCTGCGGAACTACCGCACCTTGTACGCGCAGGCGCTGGACGACGCCGATCCGGCGTACGTCGGCGGCTTCGGCGTCTTCCGTCACCACCCGCCGCCGTCCGCCCTCGACCCGGCGACCCTCCGCACCGCGACCCCCCACACTGCGACTCTCCCCGCCTCGCCCCTCGGTGAGGGAGCCGTCGACCACGACCTCCCGTCCTCCTCCGCCTGGCTCGACCTGCGCGCCGAGCCCTGGGTCCTCTCCGTCCCCGCCGACGACCGCTACTACGTGCTGCCGGTCCACGAACTCGACGCCGTGTACGCCGGGTTCGTCGGCGCCCGCGCCACCGGCCCGGAGGCCGGCGACCACCTGGTGGCCGGCCCCGACTGGCAGGGCGAGCCGCCGCCCGGCGTCCGGAGCGTGATCCGCACCGCCACCCGTCTGGCCGGCATCGTCGCCCGCACGCACCTCGCCGGGCCGGAGCCGGCCGACGTCGCCGCGATGGAGGCCGTCCGGCAGCAGTACCGGCTGCGGCCGCTGCACGAGTACGAGGGCACCCCGGCGCCGCACCCCGCCCCGGACCCGGTCTGGCCGGTCTGGCGGGACGAGGTGACGGACACCGTCGAGTTCTTCGCCTTCCTCGACTTCCTGCTCGGCTTCTTCCCGCTCCCGTCGCCCCGCCACCCGGCCGCCGTCCCGCTCCCGCCCGCCGAGGCGGACCTGCGCGGCCGCCTCACCGACCTCGGGATCGATGGCCGCGGCGAGTTCGAGCCCGCCGCCCTCCCGCTGGACGTGCGCGCCGAGATGGCGCGCGGCATCGCCGACGCCCGGGCCCGGCTGGAGCGCGAGGCCGCCGTCCGCCCCGACGCGTGCGGCCTCGCCGGCACCCGCGAGCAGACCGGCGCCGACTACCTGCGCCAGGCCCTCGGCGCCCGGCTCGGCCCGTACGACCTCCCCGCCGAGGAGGTCTGGTGCGGCGCCTGGACGGCCGACAGCGAGGGCCACCGGCCGCCCAGCGCGAGCGACCGCGACTACACGATCCGGTTCGGCCCCGGCGCGCTGCCGCCGGCCCGCTTCTCCTGGTCCGCCGCCCTGTACGAGCTCCCGGACCGCCGGCCGGTCGACAACACCCTCGACCGCTACGCGATCGGCGACCGGACCCCGGGCCTGGTCCACGACCGGGACGGCGGTCTGACGCTCCACGTCCGGCACAAGCGCCCCGCCGACGCCGAGCACTCCGCCAACTGGCTCCCGGCGCCGGACGGCCCGTTCACCGTCGTCCTGCGGCTCCACGGCCCCGAGGCGCCCGCACTCGACGGTCGCTGGCGGCTCCCGCCGCTCACCCCGCGCTGACCGCCGCTCGCCCCCTGACCCCGACCTGTCACGACCACCCCCGACCGACCGCTCCCCAGGCCCGACCGCCCCCGACCACCCCCGACCGACCACGACAGGACACCCGATGACCCAGCCCGAGCTGGAGGCCCTGGCCGCCGACGCGTACGTCTACGGCTACCCGCTCGTCGCCGGCCTCACGATGGTCGAGCGCTTCACCAAGGGCGGGATGGGCACCCTGCCGGCGGCGACGTTCAACCGCTTCAGCCACGCCACCCGGCTGGCCGCCCCGGGGGACGACTTCGTCTCGGTCAACAACGACACCGTCTACTCGATCGCCCAGCTCGACCTCTCCGAGGGCCCCCAGGTGCTGCACGTCCCGGACACCGCCGGGGCCTACTACGTGCTGCAGTTCGTCGGCGCCTGGACCGACAACTTCGCCTACCTCGGCAGCCGCGCCACCGGCACCGGCGCGCAGACCTGGCTGGTCGTCCCGCCCGGCTGGCACGGCACCCCGCCCGACCCGGAGAAGGTGATCGAGGCGCCGACCACGGTCGCGACCGTCGTCGGCCGCTTCGCCTGCGCCGGCCCGGACGACCTCCCCCGGGTCAAGGTCCTGCAGAACGCGCTCACCCTCACCCCGCTGGAGCCCGGCGGCCTGGCCGCCGGCCTGCCCGAGCCCGACCAGGACGTCCCCGAGCGGCTCGCGTTCTTCGAACGGATGCGGATCTGGATGCGGGCCTTCCCGCCCTCCGGGCCCGACGTCGAGTACGAGCGGCGGCTGGCCCCGCTGGGCCTGCTGGACGAGGGCGTCTCCCCGTACCGGGCGGCGGCCTCGGACTGGACCCACACCCTGCTCAAGGGCCTGGCCGCCGGGCGCGAACGGGTCGAGGCGGCCACCCGCCCGCCCGAGGACCACCCGCTGGGGGAGTGGCGCTCGGCGCTGCACCTGTTCGACTACAACATCGACCACCTCGGCCCCGGCACCATCGACGACCCCGAGTGGCGCATCCCCGACCGCCGCGCCGGCTACCTCAGCCGGGCCGCCGCCGCCCGCGCCGGCCTGTGGGGCAACCACGCCTACGAGGCCTCGTACGCCATGACGTACGACGACTCCGACGGCCGCCCGCTCAGCGGCGCGAACCGCTACACGCTCCGCTTCGACCAGCCGCCGCCGGCCGAGGCGTTCTGGTCCGTCACGATGTACTCGCTGCCGGACTACTACCTCGTGGACAACCCGATCGAGCGCTACTCGATCGGCGACCGCACCCCCGGCCTGGTGCACGGCGCGGACGGCTCGCTCACCCTGACCCTCCAGCACGAGGAGCCCGAGGACCCGACGGAACTGGCGAACTGGCTGCCCACCCCGGCGGGCGAGTTCCGCCCGATCATCCGCTTCTACCGGCCGAAGCAGTCCGTCCTGGACGGCACGTACCAGGTGCCCCTGATCCACCGGCGCTGAACCGCTCTCGGCTCAGGCCGGAGACGCCCCACTCGGGCCGGGAGACGCCCCACCCACCGTCGCGTGCACCTGACGCCGCAGCCCGCCCTCCGGTGTGAGCCGAAAGGCGCTCCCTCACCGCGGCGAAGGCTGCGGCGGGGCCGATGCGCCGCTCCGCGGGTGCGGCGTCGACGTCGCGCTCGGGGACGCCGTGGCCGTCGGGCTCGGCGAGTGCGAGGGCGGGGGCGGGGACGGGGGCTGGGGTGTCGGCGTGCTCGTGGGCGGGGCCGTGGGGGTGGCGGTCGGTGCGGGCGTCGCGCTGGGCGAGGCCGTGGCGGTCGGGGTGGTGCCCGGGGCGGGCGTGGCCGTGGCCGTGGCCGTCGGTGCCGCGGTCGGCGTCGGCGAGGCGGACGGCGGGGCGGAGCCGCCGTGGTCCTGCGGGCCGCCCTCCAGGGTGACCACGGCCTCGGACGGCGGCAGTGCGATCCGGGCCGTCCAGTGCGTCGTGGGGGCGAGGCCGTCGTCCACCGTGACGATCACCGTGATGCGCTGGCCCGGTTCGAGCGTCCCGGAGTCGCGGCTCAGCCGGAGCCAGGCCGCGTCCACGACCGCGTGCCAACGGATCTCGCTGCCACCGGAGTTGGTGAGCGTGAGGACCGTCCGGTTGCCGTACTCGCCCGCCTCGACGGTGAGCAGCCCGACCGGTGCGGGCCGGTCGGCGCCGCCGCCCGCGGCCCAGCCGGAGCCGGCGGCCGGCCCGACCGCCGTCGCGGGGGTGGCGATCAGGGCGGGGCTGCCGAGCGGCGTCGCGCCCCGGCCCGGGACGGGGACGGCGGGACCTTGGAGCACGGGCCCGCGGAAGCCGGGGAAGAACGTTTCTGCACCCGTCGCCCCGGCCCCCGCGAGCTCCACCCCGGGCACCCCCGTCCCACCGACGGAACCCGCACCCGAGGTGGTGACCCCCGCCCCGCCGGCCCCCGCCGGCCGCTGCTCCGCCTGCCGCCCGGCCTCGTCCACCCGCACCGACGACACGGCCGCCGTCGCCCCGGGCCCGCCACCACCCCGGTGGCCGGCCCACAGCGCGACCACCGGCGCCGCCAGCACGGCCGCGAGCACCCCGGTGGTCACCACCCGACGCCGGACGGCCAGTCCGCGGCCCGCGTCCGGCGCGCGGTGCCGCGGGAACCCGCTCTGGTCGAACCGCAGACCCGGTTCGACGGCCGCCTCCGCACTCGCACTGCGCCCGGCCCCGGACGCCTGCGGCAGGTACGCCACCATGCCGTCCGGCGCGGCGGGCGCCGTCAGCAACGGCAGCCCGGCCAGCCCAGCCGGACCCGCTGGACCCGTCGGCCCCGCACCGTCCGCCGCCTCGCCCGCCACCCGCTCCGCCGTCCCCCGGCAGGTCGGACAGTCGACGACGTGCTGCACGAGCTCCCGCCGCAGCGCCGGCCCGAGCACCCAGTCCCGCCAGCTCTCCGCCCCGGCCCCGCCGAGCCGGTCGAGCTCCGGGCAGCTGCCCACACCGAGCACCAGCAGCGCCGACCTGGTGCGGGCGACCTCCGCCTCCGCCGCGCCGAGCAGCGCCCGGGTCGCGTCGAACGGCAGCCCGAGCACCGCGGCCACCTCCAGCGGGGTCAGCCGGTGGCGGACCGACAGCTCCAGGGCCTCCCGCTGCTCGGGGCCGGTCCCGGCCGCCTCCGGCCAGGCGAGCGAGGCCAGCTCGCGCCGGCGCCGGGCCGCCTCGGCCTCCGTCAGCCCGGTGCCGGCCGTCCCCCCGGCGCCGTCCGCGAGTCGCCGCAGGCAGCAGTACCGGGCGAGCGAGAACAGCCAGGCCCGGACGAGCCCGGGTTCGGCCAGCCGTCCGCCGTGCCGCTGCGCCAGGTCGCGGACCTCGCGCAGGGTGTCGGCGGCGGTGTCGTGCTCGCACAGCACCGAGAGGCAGTAGGTGAACAGGCCGTCCACCTGCCGGTCGTACGCCGCGAGCACGGCCGTCGCCGGTCTTTCCGCGCGCGGCGGCCCATCAGTACGCGTTGTCACCCGTCCGACGGTAGGGACGACGGGCGGCCCGTCCGGCCGATTCCTGGCGTATGTACTTCTTTCGGGTAACAACATCGCCCACGTGTGTGGACGCGCGGCCCTGAACGGAAGCCGGTCCGGACCCAGGCCCGGACCGGACCCGGATCGGACCCGGCCCCCGCACGGCCGTACCCGCCACTGTCGTACCCAGACGCTACGGTGGGCCCCATGGCTGCCCGTACCAAGACCACCGCCAAGCCGCGCCCGGCGTACCGCTGCACCGAGTGCGGCAACCAGCTGCCCAAGTGGGTCGGCCGCTGCCCGGAGTGCAACGCCTGGGGCACGGTGGAGGAGTACGGCGCGGTGCCGATCCGGACGACGGCGGCCGGCCCGGTCAGCGCGCCCGCCCGCCCGATCGCCCAGGTGGACGGCCAGGTCGCGACGGCCAGGTCGACGGGCGTCCCGGAGCTGGACCGGGTCCTCGGCGGCGGTCTCGTCCCCGGTGCCGTGGTGCTGCTGGCCGGCGAGCCCGGTGTCGGCAAGTCCACCCTGCTGCTGGACGTCGCCGCGAAGGCGGCCACCGCCCAGCACCGCACGCTGTACGTCACCGGCGAGGAGTCGGCCGGCCAGGTCCGGCTGCGTGCCGACCGGATCGACGCGCTCTCCGAACACCTCTACCTCGCCGCCGAGCAGGACCTCGGCGCGGTGCTCGGGCACATCGAGGCGGTCGGCCCCGGCCTGCTGATCCTCGACTCGGTGCAGACCATCGCCTCCGCCGAGCTGGACGGCGCCCCTGGCGGCCCGGCGCAGGTCCGCGAGGTGGCGGGCGCGCTGATCCGGGCGTCCAAGGAGCGCGGCATGGCCACGCTGCTGGTCGGTCACGTCACCAAGGACGGCCAGATCGCCGGCCCGCGCCTGCTGGAGCACCTGGTGGACGTCGTGCTGAGCTTCGAGGGGGACCGGCACGCCCGGCTGCGGCTCATCCGCGGGGTCAAGAACCGCTACGGCGCCACCGACGAGGTCGGCTGCTTCGAGCTGCACGACGAGGGCATCGTCGGCCTGGCCGATCCGTCCGGCCTCTTCCTGACCAGGCGTGACAAGCCCGTCCCCGGCACCTGCCTCACCGTCACGCTGGAGGGCAAGCGCCCGCTGGTGGCCGAGGTGCAGGCGCTGATGGTGGATTCGCAGATCCCGTCGCCGCGCCGGACGACCTCCGGCCTGGAGTCGCCGCGGATCGCGATGATCCTGGCGGTCGTCGAGCGGCACGGCGGCGTGAAGCTCGGCAAGCAGGACATCTACACCGCGACGGTCGGCGGCGTGAAGCTCAGCGAGCCCTCCGCGGACCTCGCGGTCGCGCTCGCGGTGGCCAGCTCCTCGACCGACACCCCGCTGCCGAGCAACCTGGTGGCGATCGGCGAGGTCGGCCTGGCGGGCGAGGTGCGGCGGGTGACGGGTGTGCAGCGCCGACTCGCCGAGGCGCACCGGCTGGGCTTCACGCACGCCCTCGTCCCGCCGGACCCGGGCAAGGTGCCGCCGGGCATGAAGGTGGTCGAGGTGGCCGACATCGGCGAGGCGCTGCGCGCCATCCCGGGCCGCCGCCGGGCCGCCGCCAAGCCGCGCGGTGAGGCGCGTGGTGAGGCGCGTGGTGAGGCGCGTGGTGAGGCACCGTCGGCGCCGCCGGCCCCGCGCCAGGCCCGGGTCGCCGCCTACCCGGAGGAGCTGATGGACGGCTGGGAGCCGCTCGACTCCGACGAACTGCGCTGACCCAAGCCCTGTCCCCGCCACACGCAGTTAGACTTTCCCCTGTCTCATTGACGAGAAGGCGAGTACCGAGCGGTACTGAGCGACAGAGCAACAGACCGCAGGCCGGGCGCACGGCGCGAGGCGCGCGGCACGGGCGACCGGAGGAGTCACGTGGCAGCCAGCGACCGGGGGGCGGACAAGTCCTCCCGTGAGGAGGCCTTGCTGCGGGCCTCCCTCAGCGCGATCGCGCCCGGCACGGGGCTGCGCGACGGCCTGGAGCGGGTCCTGCGGGCCAACACCGGCGGTCTGATCGTGCTCGGCTTCGACAAGCACGTCGAGTCGATCTGCACCGGCGGCTTCGTCCTGGACGTCGAGTTCACCGCGACCCGGCTGCGCGAGCTGTGCAAGCTGGACGGCGCGGTCGTGCTGGACAAGGACATCACCAAGATCGTCCGGGCCGGCGTCCACCTGATGCCGGACTCCACGATCCCCACCGACGAGACCGGCACCCGTCACCGCACCGCCGAGCGGGTCAACCGGCAGACCGGCTACCCGGTGGTCGCGGTCTCGCACTCGATGCGGCTGATCGCGATGTACGTCAACGGCACCCGGCGGGTGCTGGAGGACTCGACCACCGTCCTCTCCCGCGCCAACCAGGCGCTCGCCACCCTGGAGCGCTACAAGCTCCGCCTGGACGAGGTGGCCGGCACGCTGTCCGCGCTGGAGATCGAGGACCTGGTGACGGTCCGGGACGTCACCGCCGTCGCCCAGCGCCTGGAGATGGTCCGGCTGATCGCCACCGAGATCGCCGGCTACGTGCTGGAGCTCGGCATCGACGGCCGCCTCCTGTCGCTCCAGCTGGACGAGCTGATCGCGGGTGTGGAGCCGGAGCGCGAGCTGGTCGCCCGGGACTACTTCCCGGAGCGGGCCGCCAAGAAGGGCCGGACGGTCACCGAGGTGCTGGCCGACCTGGAGGCGCTCACCCACGCCGAACTGCTCGACCTGCAGACGGTCGCCAAGGCGCTCGGCTACTCCGGCTCGCCGGAGTCGCTGGACGCCGCCGTCTCGCCGCGCGGCTACCGGCTGCTGGCGAAGATCCCGCGCCTGCCCAACACGGTGATAGAGCGCCTGGTCGAGCACTTCGGCGGGCTGCAGAAGCTGCTCGCGGCGAGCATCGACGACCTGCAGACGGTCGAGGGCGTCGGCGAGACCCGCGCCCGCTCGGTCCGCGAGGGCCTGTCCCGCCTTGCCGAATCGTCCATCCTGGAGCGCTACGTCTGACCCTCGGCCGGATCGCCGGATCGCCGGATCGCCGGATCGCCGGATCGGCTGTCAGGCATCGATCGGCCGCACAACGATCGGCCCGCACAACACCGAAGCCCCCGACCGCGGTTCGCGGATCGGGGGCTTCGGCGTACGGGCGGGGTGACGGCCGGTCAGCCGTCCAGGCGGATCGAGATGCGCGCCGAGACCTTGTCCCCGGTGAGGCCGGTGACGTCGGCGTTCACCACGTAGGTGTCGTTCGCCGGGGGCGCCGGGTCGGGGGTGGCGCACTGCGGCTTGCTGCGGCTGCGGTCCCAGGTGAACGTCTCGATCTGGCTGCCGTTGGCCGGGAGCTGCACCCAGAGGCTGCCCCGGTCGGTCGGGCAGTCGCCGGAGGACCAGACCCGGTCGCCCTTGTTGGCGGCGGTCACGGTGACCACCGAGGTCGTCCGGCCCAGGTCCACGCGGCAGTTGGCGCCGGAGGAGTTCTTCACCGTCAGGGCGAACCGCGGCTTGTCCTTGGACTGGTACGAGTTCTGGGGGCTGGCCAGCTCCAGGGCCACCTGCGAGGTGGCGCAGATCGGCAGCGCCATCACGTCGGGCGTGTTCACCGCGGGGGCGCCGCCACCGGAGCCGCCCGCACCGCCGCCGGTGCCACCGGCCGCACCACCCGCCGCACCACCCGCCGCCGCGCCGCCGGTGGCAGGGGCCGGGCCGGCCGCGCCGCCGGTGCCCGTGCCGCCGGTGCTGAGGCTGACCTCGCCGCCGCCCCCGCCCGAGCCGGGGACGGTACCGCCCGTGCCGCCGCCGGAGCCGCCGGTGCTGCCGCCGCCGGGGCGCGCCGCGGGGCCGCTCGGCGAGGCGCCGGGCGTGATGGCCTGAGCGGGTGTCTGGGACTGGGTCGGCGCGGCTTGCGCGGCCTTGCTCTGTGATCCGTCGTCACCGCCGCCGCCCTGATCGGACATCAGCCAGGTGATGAGGGCGATGACCGCGGCCACGGCGGCGAGCACGACGACACGCCGTCGCCAGTAGATCGAGGCCGGCAACGGTCCCACGGGTTGACGCAGAGAGGGCACACCCGAACTCTACGAGACAGTGTGTGGCGATTGACTCACCAACACCGCACAGTCGCCCCTTCCTTCACATGATCCGCCATTTGAGCCGTTCGAGGGAGGTCTTCCGGCGTGTCCGCCCGGAAATTCCACAGGATCCGGAATTACCTACTCCACTTCGGCCGGGTCCGTGGGCGTGGGAGGATCGAAGGGCCATGACTTCCAACACCGCCACCGCCACCACCGCGTCTCCTTCCCCCGCAGGACCCGCCCTTCGGCTGCCCCTCCCGCTGCCGGCGCTGCACGCGACCGTCCTCGACTGGTACGAGGCCAGCAAGCGCGACCTCCCCTGGCGCACGCCCGACGCGTCGCCCTGGGCGGTCATGGTGAGCGAGTTCATGCTCCAGCAGACCCCGGTGAAGCGGGTCCTGCCCGCCTGGGAGGCGTGGCTGGAGCGCTGGCCCACCCCCGCCGACCTCGCGGCCGACGCCCCCGGCGAGGCGGTCCGGATGTGGGGCCGGCTCGGCTACCCGCGGCGCGCGCTGCGGCTGCACGCGGCGGCGGTGGCGATCACCGAGGAGCACGGCGGCGAGGTGCCGGACGACCACGCCACGCTGCTGTCGCTGCCCGGGGTGGGGGAGTACACGGCCGCGGCCGTCGCGTCCTTCGCCTTCCGCCAGCGCCACGTCGTGCTGGACACCAACGTCCGCCGGGTGTTCGCCCGCGCGGTGACGGGCGTCGAGTACCCGGCCCAGGCCACCACGGCGGCCGAGCGCCGGACGGCGACCGCGCTGCTGCCCGACGACGCCGGGACGGCCGCCACCTGGGCGGTCGGCGTGATGGAGCTGGGCGCGCTCGTCTGCACCGCCCGCGGCCCCGAGTGCGGCGACTGCCCGCTGTTCACCCACTGCGCCTGGCAGCGGGCCGGCCGCCCGCCGTACGAGGGCCCGGCCCGGCGCGGCCAGTCCTACGAGGGGACGGACCGGCAGGTGCGCGGCAAGCTGCTCGCCGTCCTGCGCGAGGCGCACGGCTCGGTCGAGCAGGCCCGGCTGGACGCGGTCTGGCCGGACGCCGTGCAGCGGGCCCGGGCCCTGGACGGCCTCGTGGCGGACGGCCTGGTCGAGCCCGTCGAGCAGGGCGTCTACCGCCTCCCGCAGTAACTCTGCCCCGATGGCAGTAGACCTGCCCCGACACACGACGACGCCCCCGGAGAACCCTCCGGGGGCGTCGCGTCGATCAGCCGCGCACGGCAGGGGCCGTCAGACGGCCGCGGCCTCCAGCGAGGCCTCGGCCGCCTTCTCGTCGTTGCCGGCGCCGCGCAGCGGCACCTCGCGCATGAAGACCGAGGCGGCGATCGCGATCACGGCCACCGCCGCACCCCACAGGAAGACGGTGTGCATGCCGTTGGCCACCGCGTGGTGGTAGGCGTCCTGGACCGGGGCGGGCAGCTGCTTCAGCGCCGCCGGGCTCATCTGGCTCGGGTCGGCCTTCGACGCGCCGGCCGAGGCGTGCTCGCCCAGCCGCTCCTTCATCGTGTCGGCGACCCGGTTGTTGAACAGGGCGCCGAACAGCGCGACACCGAAGGAACCGCCGATGGTGCGGAACAGGGTGGCGGTGGAGCTGGCCACGCCCATGTCCTTGAGCTCGACGCTGTTCTGCGCGACCAGCATGGTGATCTGCATCAGGAAGCCCATGCCGGCGCCCAGCACGACCATCCAGCAGGCGGACGTGAAGCTGCTGGTCTCGGTGCCCATGGTGGAGAGCAGGACCATGCCGCCGGTCATCACGATGGTGCCGATGACCGGGAAGATCCGGTACTTGCCGGTCTTGGTGACGACCTGGCCGACCACGAGCGAGACGACCAGCATGCCGAACATCATCGGCATCAGCAGCAGGCCGGAGTTGGTCGCCGAGGCGCCCTGCACGATCTGCTGGTAGAGCGGCAGGAAGACGGTCGCGCCGAACATCACGAAGCCGACGATGAAGCCGATGATCGAGACCAGGGTGAAGTTCAGGTTCTTGAACAGGCTGAGCGGGAGCATCGGCTCCTCGACCCGCTGCTCCACGTAGCAGAAGGCGATCAGCGAGGCGGCGGCCAGCGCGGCCAGGCCGAGGATCTGCTTCGAGCCCCACGCGTACTGCTGGCCGCCCCAGGTGGTGATCAGCACGAGCGAGGTGATGCCGGTGGTGAGCAGGATCGCGCCCAGGTAGTCGATCCGGGCGTTGTTGCGGACCTTGGGCAGCTTCAGGGTGACGACGACCACGGCGAGCGCGATCACGCCGAGCGGCAGGTTGATGTAGAAGGTCCAGTGCCAGCTCAGGTGGTCGGTGATGAAACCGCCGACGAGCGGGCCGCCGATGGTGGCGAGCGCCATCACCGCGGCGAACATGCCCTGGTACTTGCCGCGGTCGCGCGGCGGCACGAGCGCGCCCATGATCGACATGACGCCGACCATCAGACCGCCGGCGCCCAGGCCCTGCAGGGCGCGGAAGCCGATCAGCTCGTTCATGTTCTGCGACAGGCCGGACAGTGCCGAGCCCACCAGGAAGATGACGATCGAGGTGAGGAAGGTGCCCTTGCGGCCGTAGAGGTCGCCGAGCTTGCCCCAGATCGGGGTCGAGGCGGCCGTGGCCAGGGTGTACGAGGTGACCACCCAGGACAGGTGCTCGGCGCCGCCGAGGTCACCGACGATCGTGGGCATCGCGGTGCCGACGATCAGGTTGTCGAGCATGGCCAGGAGCATCGTGACGACCAGGCCGACCATCACGAGGCGGATCTCGCGGGGTGACCGCGGCTGTTCCTCCTCGGCCTGCTTGTCCTCCGGCACCGGGTCGGCGGTCTTGGACTGTGACATGGGGTGGTGTCTCCCGGGACTGGGTGTGGACGATCGTCGGGCCTGGAGCGGCTACTTACTTGTCGCCCGGCTAGTTTATGGACCGTCGGCACGGTAAGTTGTCCACTAGCCGGTCGTCAAGCCAGTTTCCATCCCGGCCGCCTGGGCAGGGAGAATGTGTCCCGGGGGGCGGGCACCGCCGGCGTCCGCAGCAGTCACCGACGCAGTCATGAGGCAGGCCATGGGTACGACGCACAGCCCGCGCAGCGACACCCGGGCCCGCATCATCGCGGTCTCTCTGGAGCTCTTCGCCGAGCAGGGCTACGAGCAGACCTCGCTGCGCGAGATCGCCGACCGCCTGGGCGTCACCAAGGCCGCGCTCTACTACCACTTCAAGACCAAGGACGACATCGTCCACGGGATCGTCGAGTCCATGGCCGCGCCGATCGACGAGACCATCGAGTGGGGCCGGCAGCAGCCCTGGACGCCGGAGCTGCGCGACGAGCTGATCCGCCGCTTCGCCGCCGGGATGTCCGAGCGCGCGCCGCTGCTGCGCTTCTTCCACGAGAACCAGCCCGCCCTGCGCGAGTCGCCGGCCGGCCTGGAGTTCAAGGAGCGCATGATCGCGATGGTCCGCCTCGTGCACGGGCCGGACGCGAGCTTCCAGGACCGGCTGCGCGCCGCGATGTCGCTCTTCACCATCAACTCGGCGATGTTCCTGCTCAAGCAGGACGAGACCGGCACCGACCACGTCGACCACCTGTGGCACGAGTCGCCGCAGGCCACCGTGGAGGAGGCGATGGCCGCCGCCCGCGAGGTCGCGCTGGAGATCGGCGCCCTGATCGACCGCCCGGTTCCCGCCCCGGCCCAGGCCTGATCACACCCGGGCCCGAGCACACCCGGGCCCGGTCACGACGGAGGGGCGGCCCGCCGCGCGAGCCGCCCCGTCCCCCTCGGGACCTCAGAAGTCCGTGACGCCGTGCGAGGCCAGGTATGCGACCGGGTTGATCACCGCGCCGTAGCGGTTGCTGGTGCGGATCTCGAAGTGCAGGTGCGGCCCGGTCGAGTTGCCGGTGCTCCCGGAGCGCCCGATCTCCTCGGCCGCCGAGACCTGCTGGCCGGGCGACACCTCCACCGAGGACAGGTGCGCGTACTGCGCGAAGCGCCCGTCCGTCAGCCGCAGCACGACCTCCTTGCCGTACGAGCCGTCCCAGCCGGCCGACACCACGGTCGCGTTCCCGACCGCCAGCAGCGGCGTGCCCGGGTCGATCGCGAAGTCCACCCCGGTGTGGTAGCCCGCCGCGTACTCGGAGTTGGGCACCCCGTACGGATTGCTGGTCGGCGCGCCCGGGACGGGAGCGGACCAGTCGGGCGCCGCGGCGGGTGCGGGCACGGCCTCCCCGCCTTCGGGGGCCGACGCCGTCGGCGCCCCCGGGGTCGGCTCGGCGGCCGGCTCGACCGGCAGCAGGTTGGGGGCCATCGCCACGTCCGCCTGCGCCGATTCGCTGTCGTCCGGGAGCCGGTACGGGCTCGGCCCGGCCACCTGCACCATGCCGGGGACGGGCACCGTGGCCTGCGGCGCGGTGAAGGCCGAGCTGCCGGGGGTGGTCGGGAGGACCGTCTGCGCGGAGGCGCTGCCGGGCGCGGCGACGAGCAGCGCGGCGGCCAGCAGCACCGCGGTGCCCCCGGCGGCGACGACGGCCCGCTCGCGGTCGGCCCACACCCGGGCGCCGGGCAGCGGGTGCCGGGCCTCGGCGAGCGCGAGCACCGGCGCGGCGTGGGCGCCGACGGTGCGGACGGCGTGGCCGAGTCGGGGCTGCCAGGCCGCCGCCTGGGCCGCCGTGCGGGCGGCGAGCCGGCGCAGGGCCGGCCCCACGGGCGGGACAGAGGACATGGCGGGCCCAATCACGGTCGTAGAAGGGCAGCACGAAGGGCCCGGTCGGGCGCGGCGTGTGCTGAGCGGGGGACCACTCAGCTTTAACCGTCACCGAGCGGACTCCCAAACGCGGTGACGTACTACGGCGTGTAGTCGGTGTCGCGCCGGAGATTCAAGCCGACGGAGCAACGATCATGAAATCCGATGGTCGGCCCACGGTCCGCGTCGTCCGCCGCGCCCGTCGACGCCGTCTACTACCGCCGGTCGTACCGCCTCCGAGTCCTGTGACCAGCACCACGCGGCCGTGAGGTTTGCCGCCGGCCGCGCCCGCCGCTCGCGTCCGCACCGCTGACCGGGAGCCTCCGCTGGGGGACGATCGACGCATGTATGCCAACAGCAGCGACGACCTCGACGGCCCCCGCCGCCCGAGCCTCCAGGACCGCCGCTTCGCCGCCCAGCGCGGCTGCGAGCGGCTGCTCTCCGGCCACCGGCCGAAGAGCCTGCGCGAACACCTCGCCGCCCTGGCCGGGGAGGCGGACGGCGTCCACGACCTCGACGGGCGTCCGGACCAGTACGGCGACGGCGTGGTCCGCGCGCTGGAGCGCCGGGTCGCGGACCTGCTCGGCACCGAGGACGCGGCCTTCTTCCCGACCGGCACGATGGCCCAGCAGGTCGCGCTGCGGATCCACGCCGAGGCGGCCGGGCTGCCCACCGTGGCCACCCACCCGCTCGGCCACACCGACCAGCACGAGCGCCACGCGCTCGGCGTGCTGACCGGCCTGCGGAGCGTCTGGCCGACCCTGGCCCCGCGCCTGCCCACCGTCGAGGAGGTGCGCAGCTTCGACGAGCCGTACGCCGCGATGATCCTGGAACTGCCGCTGCGCGAGGCCGGCTTCGTGCTGCCCGACTGGGCGGAGCTGGTGGCCGTCGCCGAGGTCGTGCGGGCGGAGCAGGGAGCGGCGCTGCACCTGGACGGCGCGCGGCTCTGGGAGTCGGTGTTCCACCTCGGCCGCTCGCTGCCGGAGGTCGCCGCGCTGGCCGACTCGGTGTACGTCTCCTTCTACAAGACCCTCGGCGGGATCAGCGGCGCCGCACTGGCCGGTCCGGAGCGCTTCGTGCGGACGGCGAAGGCCTGGCGGCACCGGTACGGCGGCCAGCTGTTCCAGCAGTGGCCGCCCGCGCTGGCCGCGCTCGCCGGGCTGGAGCGCGAACTCCCGCGCCTGGAGGGGTACGTGGCCCACGCTCGGACGGTCGCCGGCGCGCTGGCCGAGGCCGTCGCCGCGGTGCCCGGCGCCCGGGTGCACCCGGCGCCGCCGCACACCCACCAGTTCCAGCTCTGGCTGCCGTACCCGGCCGCGGAGTTGGAGGAGGCGGGCCTGGGGCTGGCCGAGGACGCCAAGGTGGGCCTGTTCGGCAGCTGGCGCGAGCCCGGCCCGCCGGGACTGGCGATGACCGAGGTCACGGTGGCCGCCGAGGCGCTGGACTGGACGGCCGCCGGGATCGCGGAGGCGGTCGCGGCCTTCCTCGACCGCCTGCCCGAGCGCAAGGCCTGAAAAGCGTCCGACCCGCCCCCGCGCAGTGCGGGGACGGGTCGGACCGACGGATCAACTACGTCCGCTCACCGATCAGTTGTCGACCGGACGGACCCGGATCCAGGTCTCCAGGTAGTTCGAGGACTCGTTCTCGACCTCGATGCTGGTGCCCGTCTTCGGGACGTCCACACCGCTGTACTGGTCGTCCTTGGACCACCAGGACTTCAGGTCGTTGAACTCGTCGACGCCCTTGGACTTCGGGACGACCGTCTCGACGCCGGCCTTGTGCAGGGTCAGCGCCGGGACGCGGCGCGAACCGAAGGTCGAGTCGAAGCCCTGCATGCGCGGACGCATCAGGGTGCCGTCCGCCCACTTCAGCGGGGCCGGGTGCGAGTCGACCGGCAGCACGAGGCCGTGGCCCGGGTGGGCGCTGACGTTGTTGTCGGTCTGGGACTGGTCCCAGTACCAGATCAGCAGGCCGGGCTGGTACGCGTAGTGCTCGACCCAGCTCGGCTTGTCGGCGAAGCCGAAGTTGTACGGGCCGGTCTTCAGCGTCTGGTCGAACGAGACGTACTGCTTGTTCTCGGCGATGTAGTACTGCCCGTATTCCTTGGTGAACGAGCCGCCGAAGCGGGTGAAGCCGGCGGCGGTCCAGCCGTTGTCGCCCTTCTCCACGTCGTCGCTGAACACCGTGGCGCCGTCGGCGACCACCGAGATGTCGTCCACCGCGAAGCCCCGGTAGTGCAGGCCGCCGTCGGTGGTGTTGTGGTAGCGGAACTGGATCTTCTTCCCGGCGTAGGCGTCCAGGTTGAAGGACAGGTCGCCCCAGGTGGCGGCGAGGCCGCTGACGGCCGGACGGCCGTTCTCCTTGGGGAGCGCGGCGCCGTTCCAGGTGCCGTCCACGACGGTCCAGGTCTTGCCGCCGTCGACGGAGACCTCGCCGAAGGCGTAGTCGAAGTCCTGCTCCAGCTCGTACCAGGCCTTGGCGTTGATGCCGGCCTTGGTCTTGCCGGTCAGGTCGATGTCACGGGTGAGCGTGACGTTCAGGTTGTCGGCGCTGCCGCTCCACCACTCGGACTGGCCGCCGAACGGCTTGTTGATCTCCGTGGTGATCGACTTCTTCGGCAGGTCGACGATGAGTGCCTGCGGCAGGTTGGTGTTGTACTCCACCGGGCCGATGTGGTGCGTCGACTCGGTGCCCGCCTTGGCGCGGTCGGCCTTCAGCCAGCCGAGCTGGTACTTGCTCCAGGCGTCGAGGTCGTTCGGCATGTCGCCGATGCTGTCCTTGCCCTCGCCGAGCCAGGAGCCGGAGGACATCAGGGACCAGAAGCCGACCGAGTTGTCGATGCCCTTGCCCGCGGTGTCGTAGAGGTCCGGCAGACCGAGGTCGTGGCCGTACTCGTGGGCGAAGACGCCGAGGCCGCCGTTCTCCGGCTGCATCGTGTAGTCGCCGATCCAGAAGCCGGTGTCGCCGACCTGGACGCCGCCGAGCTTGTTGCCGTCGGGGCCGGCCTGGCCCGTCAGGTTGCCGTAGACGTAGGAGCGGTGGGCCCACAGGGCCTTGTTGCCCTGCTTGCCGCCGCCGGCCGACTTGTCCTCACCGGCGTGCACGATCTGGAAGTGGTCGATGTACCCGTCGGGCTGGTTGAAGTTCCCGTCGTGGTGCGAGCCGTAGCGGTCCCACTGGTCGTAGGAGGCCAGGGTCGCCTTGATCTGCTCCTGGGTCTGACCCTTCGCCACCTGGTCCTTGTACCAGATGTCGACGGCGTCCCGGATCAGGTCCTGGGCGCTGGCGCAGACGTTGGATCCGCAGTAGTCGGAGCCGTAGCGGGCCTCGTTCCACGGCACCCGGACCCAGTCCGAGACCACGCCGTCGACCGAGTAGCGGCCCGAGGACTGCTTCTCGTAGAAGGTCTTCAGCGAGGCCTTGTCCTTGGCGAAGTACAGGTCCTGGTAGTGCTGCTGGTTGTAGTCGGCCTGCCAGGCGGTCGAGTTGTTGGTGGCGCGGTCCGGCGCGGCTATCTCGTTGTGCTTGGGACCGGCCTCGCCACCGTACTTGACCTTGCCGTCGGCGGTCTTGGTGGTGTTGTCGACCTGGTCGCCGAAGTCGACGAGGATCGTGAAGATCTTGTCCGTGCGCTCACGGGCGAGCTCGACGTACTTGTCCTTGCCGAGCTTCACGCTGGTGCTGCCGTTGTGCTGCTCGACCTGCGCGGTGCCGTCGAGCAACTGCTCGGTGGCGGCCTTGCGCTCGGCGTCGACCTTCTCGGTCAGCGGGCCCGGAATGTTGTGCTCGGTGTTGACGGACTGGACGGCGTCGGCCGGGTCCTTCGGCGTGGCAGCCGAACCGGCCGCGACGGCGCTGCTCGGGAACAGACCCGCGCCGAGCGTGACGATGACCGCCGCAGCCGTGGTGGCCGCAGCGGTTCTCCTGGTGGTCTTCAACGTTGTGACGTCCTCCCCGGCCGAGCCGACTCTTGGCCAAGGCTCGGTAAACCAATATGAAAGACAGGTGGACGTACTTTGACCGAAGTGGGGACGGAAAAGATAGACCTTGACCCTGACATGGCGACAGCGCTATGCTCACCGACTTTCCGTCAGCTGATGGGTCGTGGGAAGACCCCAGGTCAGAGCGGTGCGAGGGGCATGCGAAACGGGCTGAGCCCCCGGCGCGAACGCCGGGGGGGGAGCCCGCGGGGTGTGTTGTGGTATATTTTTCTAATTCCTCAAGTCCGGGCCCGATTGAGCAACCGCGGGCGGGGGGTGGGCG
>NZ_JBHWGD010000027.1:45103-49970 GCF_042733235.1 Kitasatospora sp. NPDC059722 | reverse complement strand
CGCGTCGCGCGGCGGGGGGGCGAGCGCTCCCCGCCCCCCCCCCCCGCCGGCCCCGGGGGCCCCCCCCCCCCGCTTGCTGTTGTCTGTTAAATGTTGCTACTTCGTCAGGTCCGGACCCGAGGAAGCAACGGCGGCCGGGGTGTCCGCGACGGCGGACTTCTCCTCGCCCCGGAAGGTGAACTTGGCTTCCTTGCCCTCGCCCTCGACGTCGACGACGACGATGTGGCCGGCCCGCAGCTCGCCGAAGAGGATCTTCTCGGAGAGGTGGTCCTCGATCTCGCGCTGGATCGTGCGGCGCAGCGGACGGGCACCCAGGATCGGGTCGTAGCCGCGCTTGGCCAGCAGCTTCTTGGCCTCGACGCTGAGCTCCAGGCCCATGTCCTTGTCCTTGAGCCGCTCGTCCACCTTGGCGATCATGAGGTCGACGATCTGGATGATGTCGTCCTCGGACAGCTGGTGGAACACCACGATGTCGTCGACGCGGTTCAGGAACTCGGGGCGGAAGTGCTGCTTGAGCTCCTCGCCGACCTTCGCCTTCATCCGCTCGTACCCGGTCTGGGTGTCACCCGTGGCCGCGAAGCCGAGGTTGAAGCCCTTGGAGATGTCCCGGGTGCCGAGGTTGGTCGTCATGATGATGACGGTGTTCTTGAAGTCGACCACGCGGCCCTGGGAGTCGGTCAGGCGACCGTCCTCCAGGATCTGCAGCAGCGAGTTGAAGATGTCCGGGTGGGCCTTCTCGACCTCGTCGAAGAGGACGACCGAGAACGGCTTGCGGCGGACCTTCTCGGTCAGCTGGCCGCCCTCCTCGTAGCCCACGTACCCGGGCGGGGAGCCGAAGAGCCGGGAGACGGTGTGCTTCTCCGAGAACTCGGACATGTCGAGCGCGATCAGCGCGTCCTCGTCGCCGAAGAGGAACTCCGCCAGCGTCTTGGACAGCTCGGTCTTACCGACGCCGGACGGGCCGGCGAAGATGAACGAGCCGCCGGGGCGCTTCGGGTCCTTGAGGCCCGCACGGGTGCGCCGGATGGCCTGGGAGAGCGCCTTGATGGCGTCCTTCTGGCCGATGACGCGCTTGTGCAGCTCGTCCTCCATGCGCAGGAGGCGCGAGGTCTCCTCCTCGGTCAGCTTGAAGACCGGGATGCCGGTGGCGGTGGCCAGGACCTCGGCGATGAGCTCCTCGTTGACCTCCGCGACGACGTCCATGTCGCCGGCCTTCCACTCCTTCTCGCGCTTGGCCTTGGCCTGCAGGAGCTGCTTCTCGTCGTCGCGCAGGGACGCGGCCTTCTCGAAGTCCTGCGCGTCGATCGCGCTCTCCTTCTCGCGGCGCACGTCGGCGATCTTCTCGTCGAACTCGCGCAGGTCCGGCGGCGCGGTCATCCGGCGGATGCGCATCCTGGAGCCGGCCTCGTCGATCAGGTCGATCGCCTTGTCCGGCAGGAAGCGGTCCGAGATGTACCGGTCGGCCAGGGTGGCGGCGGCGACCAGGGCGGCGTCCGTGATGGAGACCCGGTGGTGGGCCTCGTAGCGGTCGCGCAGGCCCTTGAGGATCTCGATGGTGTGCGGCAGCGACGGCTCGGCGACCTGGATCGGCTGGAAGCGGCGCTCCAGCGCGGCGTCCTTCTCCAGGTGCTTGCGGTACTCGTCCAGGGTGGTGGCACCGATGGTCTGCAGCTCGCCGCGGGCCAGCATCGGCTTGAGGATGCTGGCGGCGTCGATGGCGCCCTCGGCGGCGCCCGCGCCGACCAGGGTGTGCAGCTCGTCGATGAACAGGATGATGTCGCCGCGGGTGCGGATCTCCTTGAGGACCTTCTTCAGGCGCTCCTCGAAGTCACCGCGGTAGCGCGAGCCGGCCACCAGGGCGCCCAGGTCCAGCGTGTAGAGCTGCTTGTCCTTGAGCGTCTCCGGGACCTCGCCCTTGACGATCGCCTGGGCCAGGCCCTCGACCACGGCGGTCTTGCCGACGCCGGGCTCACCGATCAGGACCGGGTTGTTCTTGGTGCGGCGGGACAGCACCTGCATGACCCGCTCGATCTCCTTCTCGCGCCCGATGACCGGGTCGAGCTTGGCCTCGCGGGCGGCCTGGGTGAGGTTGCGGCCGAACTGGTCCAGGACCAGCGAGGTCGACGGGGTGCCCTCGGCGGGCCCGCCGGCCGTGGCCGACTCCTTGCCGCCGCCGGTCTGGTAGCCGGACAGCAGCTGGATGACCTGCTGGCGCACCCGGTTCAGGTCGGCACCCAGCTTGACCAGGACCTGGGCGGCGACGCCCTCGCCCTCGCGGATCAGGCCGAGCAGGATGTGCTCGGTGCCGATGTAGTTGTGGCCGAGCTGCAGGGCCTCCCGGAGCGACAGCTCCAGGACCTTCTTCGCCCGGGGGGTGAAGGGGATGTGGCCGGACGGGGCCTGCTGGCCCTGGCCGATGATCTCCTCGACCTGCTGGCGTACGGCCTCAAGAGAAATCCCGAGGCTCTCCAGGGCCTTAGCGGCGACGCCCTCGCCCTCGTGGATCAGACCCAGGAGGATGTGCTCGGTGCCGATGTAGTTGTGGTTGAGCATCCGGGCTTCTTCCTGAGCCAGGACGACAACCCGCCGCGCGCGGTCGGTGAACCTCTCGAACATCGTTTATCGCTCCTCAGAGCGGTCGGGCAGTTCGGGGACTGTCCCCGCCCTGTCCTTCCGCATGCTAGTCCCGCTCAGCGGCGCGGCCCACGGATTCACTCCCCGGTAGTGGGAGCGAGATGCTGCGCGACCAGCCGACACCAATCCCAACCTGATGCTGGGAATCGGTGTTCCCGCAGGCGGGCCGGATGCACCGGATACCGCTACGCCATCGGCGAACAAGGACCGCCGGGGTGCAGCCGGATCCGTCTCCGGCCGGTCACGCATACTGCCCCTGGACGGGTCGAAGAACCCGTCCACCTGCATTCATACCCGGTATCGGGGCGGTTCTCGCGCAGTTTCCGCGGTGGCGGTGTTCGCCTGGCGAGAAGTCGGGCCGGGACGGGGCCGCGGTGACGGTGGCTCAGCGGGGGCCACCGTGGCCGGTACGCCATCCCGGTGGTGTCCGCGTTACCGCTTCGCCCCTACAGCGTTGCACAGCTCGTGATTGTTCCGCCGCCCGAGCCCGGCCCGCGGCCGTCCCGTCCGGCCCCCGGCGGCGGTGCGGCCGGTCCGGCGCGTGCCGCGGGGCGCGGAGGAGGCTCCTCCGCGCCCCGCGCGTGTGCCGTCGACGCCGTCCGCGGCCGCCGGGGCCCCGCACCCGCTCCGGTGGTCCGGGGCCGGGGTCAGGCCACGTTCGCCTTGTCGTAGGCGTCGCGGACCACGCTCGGAACGCGGCCGCGGTCGTTGACCTCCAGGCCCTGCTCCTTGGCCCACGCGCGGATCTTGGCGGTGTCCGGAGCGCTGCCGGACGGGCGGGCGGCGGTGCCGCGGCCCGGCCGGCGCGGACCGGCGAGCCGGCCGCTCTGCTTGCGGCCCTTCTCGACGTACGGCGCCAGCAGACCGCGCAGCTTGTCCGCGTTCGCGCTCTTCAGATCGATCTCGTAGGCAACGCCGTCGAGCGCGAACGTCACCGTCTCGTCCGCCGAACCGCCGTCGAGATCGTCTTCAAGAATGACCTGCACCCTCTGTGCCACGGGCTTCCCTTTCCGCTAAACGACCCATTGCCTAAGGAAAGGAAAGCGCCTTTCACCGGAAAACACAAACCCCTGACCGGCGCGGAGCCGCTCAGAGGTGCAGCAGCATGCGCGAGTTGCCCAGTGTGTTGGGCTTCACCCGCTCCAGGTCGAGGAACTCCGCGACACCTTCATCGTACGAGCGGAGAAGTTCTTCATAGACATCCGTAGCGATCGCCGCCGGGTCTGTCGTACCATCATCGGTTTCCTGGAGCTCGCCGATCTCGACGAAACCGTGTTTCGCGAAGAAGGGCACCTCGAACGTCAAGCAGAAAATCCGACGGACGCCGAGCCAGCGGGCCGTCTGCAGCAGCTTCTCCAGCAGCAGGTGTCCGACCCCGAACCCCCGGCAGGCCGGATCCACCGCGAGCGTGCGGACCTCGGCGAGATCCTCCCACATCACGTGCAGCGCGCCGCAGGCCACCACGGTGGCATCGTCGTCGCGTTCCGCGACCCAGAACTCCTGCACGGATTCGAACAGGGTGACGGTGGGCTTGTCGAGCAGAATGCCGTCCCGCGAGTAGGCGTCGATGAGCCTGCGTACTGCCCGCACGTCCGTGGTCCGTGCGCGGCGGATGGTGACCTCCATGGCGGGACGTTATCGCGCCGCCCCGGGTGGGGTCCCCCCGGTATCCGCCCCGTCGTCCGGGGATTCCGGCCCGGCCGGATCGGGCGGGAACAGTGCGGCCACCCGCAAGGCGTCCCGCAGCGCCTCCCGTTGCTCGGGCGACATGAGGCCGAAGAAGTGCACCAGGGCCGCCGCGGGATTGTCACTCGTGGCCCACGCGTCGTTCATGAGTGCCGCGGTGTACGCCTCGCGGGACGAGACCGGTTCATATCGATAGGCCCGGCCGGCGCGCTCGCGGCGCAGCCAGCCCTTTCTGTGCAGCTTGTCCAGGACCGTCATCACCGTGGTGTAGGCGATTTCGCGTTCGGACTGCAGATCCTGGAGAACCTCGCGAACCGTCACCGGTCGGTTCCACCGCCACACCCTGGTCATGATGGCGTTCTCAAGTTCGCCGAGTTGCCGGACCATAGTGCGGCCAGGATAGGGAGTGAATGGGGCAAATCTTGTGAAGTGCGCCAAACCGGCGCGGGGGGGGGGCGCCCCCCCCGCGGGGGGGGGGGGGGCGGGCGAGGGGGGGCGGGGGGGGGGGCGCGGGCGCGCGAGGCGGCGGGCGCGCGGCGCGGACAGA
>NZ_JBHWGD010000027.1:10267-45093 GCF_042733235.1 Kitasatospora sp. NPDC059722 | reverse complement strand
CGCGCCCCCCCCCCCCCCCGCGAGTGGGGGTGGGGGGGGGGGGGGGGGGGGGGGGGGGGGGCCGCCCGCGCGGGGGCCGCGGCGGCCCCCCCCCGTCCGCGGATCAGTCGAGGTCTTCCTTGGCCTTCTGGGCCCCGCCCTGGCTGCGGACGATGGCCCGCACCAGGAAGCCGAAGCCGATCGCCATGACCAGCGGCGGGACGATCGCGCTGACGTAGTCCATCAGGTCACTCCTCCTCGGTCTTCTCCGCCGCGGCGGCGGAAGCCTTCGGCTCCGGCTTCACCAGCGGGAAGAGCACGGTCTCCCGGATGTTCTTGCCGGTCAGCAGCATGATCAGGCGGTCCACGCCGAGGCCGAGGCCGCCGGTGGGCGGCATCGCGTACTCCAGGGCCCGCAGGAAGTCCTCGTCGACCTGCATGGCCTCGACGTCGCCGCCGGCCGCGAGCAGGGACTGCGCGGTCAGGCGGGCGCGCTGCTCGACCGGGTCGACGAGCTCGGAGTAGGCGGTGCCGATCTCGGTGCCGAAGATGACCAGGTCCCACTTCTCGGCCACGCCCGCGATCGAGCGGTGCTGGCGGGTGAGCGGGGAGACCTCGGTCGGGTAGTCCTTGATGAAGGTCGGCCGGACGGCGTTCTCCTCCAGCAGGCGCTCGACCATCTCCAGCACGATCTGGCCGTGGCCCCAGCTCTTCTCGAACGGGATGCCGTGGTCGAAGGCCAGCTTGCGCAGCTCCTCGACGCCGGTCTCCGGGGTGACCTCGACGCCGAGGTGGGCGGAGATGCCCGGGTAGACGCTGACCTCCTCCCACGGCTCGGCCAGGTCGATCTCGTGCTCGACGCCGTGCGGGTCCAGGCCCTTGATCACGGTGGTGCCGAGCGCGTCCCGGGCCGCGTTGACGATCGTCTCGCGGATCAGCTCGGCCTGGGTGTCGTAGTCGCCGTACGCCTCGTACGACTCCAGCGAGGTGAACTCCGGGTTGTGGGTGGAGTCCGCGCCCTCGTTGCGGAAGTTGCGGTTGATCTCGAAGACCTTCTCGGCGCCGCCGACCACGAGCCGCTTGAGGTACAGCTCGGGCGCGATGCGCATGTAGAGGTCGATGTCGTACGCGTTGATGTGGGTCTTGAACGGGCGCGCGTTGGCGCCGCCGTGGACCGGCTGCAGCATCGGGGTCTCGACCTCGATGTAGCCGCGGTCCTCGTAGGTGCGGCGGATCGAGCGGACGACCTTGCTGCGCAGGTGCAGGATCTCGCGCGCCTCGGGGTTCACGATCAGGTCGACGTAGCGCTGGCGGACCCGGGCCTCCGGGTCGGTCAGGCCCTTGTGCTTGTCCGGCAGCGGGCGCAGGCACTTGGCGGTGAGCTCCCAGCGGTCGACCATGACGGACAGCTCGCCGCGCTTGGAGGTGATCACCTCGCCCTCGACGCCGACCTGGTCGCCGAGGTCGATGTCCGCCTTCCAGGCCGCCAGCCGCTCCGGGCCGAGCTTGTCCAGGGAGAACATCACCTGGAGGTCGCCGCTGCCGTCGCGCAGGGTGGCGAAGCAGAGCTTGCCGCCGGTGCGGGAGAGGATCACCCGGCCGGTGACGCCGGCGCGCTCGCCGGTCGCGGTGTCGGGCTCCAGGTCCGGGTGCTTGGCGCGCAGGTCCGCGATGGTGGTGGTGCGGGGGAAGCCGACCGGGTACGGGTCGACACCGGCGGCCCGGAGCCGGTCGAGCTTCTCGCGCCGGACGCGCATCTGCTCGGGAAGGTCGTCGGTCGCGGGAATAAGACTCTGATCGCTCACCCCACAAGGGTAGCCAGCCACACACCGTGCTCCGCCACGGGATAACCCCGCGGGGAGGGCGCGTCGGGCGCCCTCCCCACAGGGGCGCGGACGGCTCAGCCGTTCCGGCGGGCCCGGAGGCGGCGCGAGCCGATCAGGGCGGCGGCGCCGAGGGCGACGGCGGCCGCGCTCGCGCCGGCCAGCGGCAGGGTGGCGGAGCTCCCGGTGTCGGCCAGCTCGGCCCCGCCCGCGGTGCCGGCGGCGGACGGCGCGGCGGTGGCGCCCGTGGCGGGCGCGGGAGCGGCCGTCGGCGTGGTGTCGGACACCGGCGTACCGGTGCCGCCGTTGGCGGGTGCCCCGGGCCGCAGGGTGACCTTCACGAGGTCGTTGGCCGGGTTGCGGTCCCAGTCCATGACGGCGGTCGGGTGGCCGTCCTGGTAGTCGCTCGACATGTTCTGCAGCGAAACGGTGGCCACCAGTTCGCCGGTGCCGGCGGGGAGCTTCAGGCCCAGCTTGTGCGAGACGCTCGCGCCGTTCGGCATGAACGCGGCGCCCACCCCGTCGCAGGCGTACTTGTTCAGCGGCTTGTCGGACTTCTTGCCGTGGACGTAGTCGTCCGCGTGGCAGGTCTTGGGCAGGTCGGTGACCGTGACGCCGTCGGGGAGCTGCACGGTGACGTGGGGCGCGCCGTCCCCGCCGCTGCGGTCGTAGATCGAGGCCGGGCCGTTGTTGCCCATCCCGGCGGTGAGGACGCCCGCCGCGCCGGAGGTGTCGGGGGCCCAGCCGCCGGTCGCCTGGAAGTCGGCGGAGTTGTCCGCCAGGACCTCCTGCTCGGTGCTGTAGCCGTTCGTGTCGTTGCCGGCCGGGATCCCGTCGCCCGCGCTCTTGGTCAGGGTGGCGGGCGCGCCCGTCCCGGGCTTGAAGGCGAGCCGCTTGCGCAGGTCGTTCAGCCAGCCGGTGCCGTACGCGTCGGCAACGGCGAAGACGTCGTAGCCGGCGACGGTGTAGTAGGCGTCCGGGCCCACGGTGATGTCGAGGCCGTTCAGCTTGACCGCCTGGCCGGGGGCGATCTCGCCGTCGATGGTGCAGATGCCGTGCACGGCGGGCATCGGCGGGTCGTTGTTCCACGGCTGGCCCTTGTCCACCGCGTACTCGCAGTTGGACGGCCAGGTGTCCGCCGTCAGGCCGGCCGACAGGTCGACGTGGACGATCGCCCGCTTGGCGGGCAGCTCCCCGTGGTTGGCGAACTCCAGGTCGGTGGGCAGCTTGCTGCCGACCTTGGCGCCCTTCGTCTGGGAGCGCTGGTGGGTGCGGAACGTGGCCGTGCCGACGTCCACCCGGAAGTCCGCCGTGCCGGTCTCGGCACCAGGCGCGCTGAGGGTCGCGTGGACCGTCCCGCTGGAGCCCGGCTTCGCGCCGGCGACGGCGCTCAGCCACAGGTTGGTGGTGATGTTGATGTTGTCCTGGTCCAGCCGGCCGATGGTGCAGGTGATGACCTTGCCGGCGGTGGTGCAGCCCGGGGCTTCGAGCGTGGCCAGACCGTCGAGGCCGGAGACGTCGAGGGCGAGCTTGACGTCCGAGACGGCGCCGGTGCCGGTGCGGCCGATGTGCAGGAAGACGTTCTCGCCGGACCGCGGCGGCGCGACCGGCCGGCTCGGGATCTGCAGCGAGCCGGACGCCGGGAATACCTTGAGCTGGTGGTCGGCGGCGTGGGCCGGAACGGCCGCGGTGCCGACGGACAGGGCCGCGACGAGCGTGGCCGCACCCGCGCCGAGTGCCCGGCGCGTGCGAGTCGGGTTCACGTGATTCCCCCGGATCGAGTGAGTGTGACTCCGCGACTTTTGGGTACGGCCCCCCGGCCGTCAACCGGGCCGATCCCGCATCAATGCGCGCAGGACCGGACCGAATGCCCCGCCGTACGGCGTGAAGGTTATGAAGATGTGACCGTCATTCAGTGGGGGAATTGCCGGAAAGTCGACACATGGATAAGGGAGGCCGCTCGGCGCGGCCTCCCTTTCGCTCCGTCCGGTCCGGCTCAGCCGGTGCCGGTGGCGAGTTCGACGTCCTCCGGGCCGGGCGCCGGCGTCGCGGGCGGGGCCGGACGGGCGGGCGGCTTGGGGCGGCGGCCGAAGAGTTCCGCCGGCGTGGGCATCCGGTGCGGGCTGGGCGGGTCCTGCGGGGCTGCGGGCCGCTCGGCGGGGGAGTCGGTGCTGCTCATCGTGATCCGTCCTCCAACAGGGGTGGGGAGACTGCTCGGTGGTGCGGCGGGGTTCGGTACGGCCACCAGGTGGCGCGGCTGGCCGACGGCGCGGGCGAGCCGCTCGCGGACGGCGGCCTCGGCGAGCGCGTGGCAGCGCCCGGCCAGCCGGGAGCGGCGGGAGCGCTCCAGGTGGCCGCAGGGCTGGCGGGTGAGCCCGCGCAGCGCGGTGAGGTCCTCGGGGCCGGGCAAGTAGCCGTCGGTCACGGCCTCCTCCAGGCGTTCCAGGTAGCCGCTGGCGCTGCCGGGCAGCGCGGCCCGGTAGCGCCCGAGGTCGGCGAGCAGGAAGGCGCGCAGCCGGCCGCCCTCCTGGACGGCCTCGTCGATCGCCTCGGTCAGACGCAGCGCGTCCTGGACGTCCTCGGCCCACAGCTCGGCGCCCGGGTCGGCGCAGGCCGTCCGTTCGAGGGCCGGGAAGTGGACGGGGACGGCGGGGTGCAGGGCTTGGGCGAGGGCGCGGCGCAGCACGCGGACTTCGTCGGCGCTGAAGGCCATGCCGCCGCGCGATCCGTGTGGCGTAGGCATGGGCTGACACTACGTGAGGAATATCCGATTTGTCGGTAACGTCGCGCCGATGCCCCACGTTCGGCCCGACGGAACGGCCCGGTCAGCTCGGGCGGTTGCGCTCCCAGACGAGCCGCAGGCCGATGAGGGTGAGCCAGGGCTCGTGGACGTCGATGCTGCCGGCCTCGCCGAGGACGAGCGGGGCGAGGCCGCCGGTGGCGATCACCTGGACGTCGTCCGGGTCCTTGGCGAGCTCCTTGGCCATCCGGTCGACCAGGCCGTCGACCTGGCCCGCGAAGCCGTAGAGGATGCCGGACTGCATGCCCTCGACGGTGTTCTTGCCGATCACGTTGCGCGGCCGGGCCAGCTCGATCTTGCGCAGCTGGGCGCCGCGGACACCGAGTGCCTCCACCGAGATCTCGATGCCCGGGGCGATCGCACCGCCGACGTAGTCGCCGCGGGCGTTGACCGCGTCGAAGGTGGTGGCGGTGCCGAAGTCGACCACGATGCACGGCCCGCCGTACAGGTGGTTGGCGGCCAGCGCGTTGACGATCCGGTCGGCGCCGACCTCCTTCGGATTGTCCATCAGGACGTGCACGCCGGTCTTCACACCGGGCTCCACGATCACCGCGGGGACGTCGCCGTAGTAACGGCGCGTCACCTCGCGGAGCTCGTGGAGCACGGCGGGAACGGACGAGCAGATCGCCAGGCCCTCCACCGCGGCCTCGCGGACCGCGGTGCGGCTGCCCATCAACCCCTGCAGCAGCACCGCCAGTTCGTCGGCCGTGCGGCGCGGATCGGTGGAGATCCGCCAGTGTTCCACCACGTCCTCGCCGTCGAACAGGCCGAGTGTGGTCTGGGTGTTGCCGACGTCGATGGTGAGGAGCATGGGGCGCTTTCTGCGAGTCGGGACGGGCCTGGCGTCTTCTCCTGACGGTCAGGCGCGCAGGTCCAGGCCGATGTCCAGGATCGGCGAGGAGTGCGTGAGCGCGCCCACGGCCAGGTAGTCGACACCAGTCTGGGCGACCTCGCGCGCGGTGGCCAGGGTGAGACCGCCGGAGGCCTCCAGCCGGGCCCGGCCGGCCACCAGCGCGACGGCCTCCTTGAGCTGCCCGACGGTGAAGTTGTCCAGCAGGATCAGGTCCGCCCCGGCCTCCAGCACCGGCGGGATCTGCTCCAGGGTGTCCACCTCGACCTCGACCGGCAGCTCGGGGTAGGCGGCCCGGACGGCCCGGAAGGCCTCGGCCACGCCGCCGGCCGCGACGACGTGGTTGTCCTTCACCAGCGCGGCGTCGGACAGCGCCATCCGGTGGTTGGCGCCGCCGCCGCAGCGGACCGCGAACTTCTCCATCGCGCGCAGGCCCGGGGTGGTCTTGCGGGTGTCCCGCACGACGGCGCCGGTGCCCTCCAGGGCGTCGGCCCAGGCGCGGGTCGCGGTGGCGATGCCGGACAGGTGGCAGAGCAGGTTGAGCGCGCTGCGCTCGGCCGTCAGCAGGTCCCGGGTGCGGGAGCGGATCGACAGCAGCACCTGGCCGGCCTCGACCCGGTCGCCGTCCTCGACGTGCCGCTCGACCTCGAACTCCTCCTCGCAGACCAGCGAGACGACGGCCTCGGCGATCCGCAGGCCCGCGACCACGCCGGCCGAGCGGGCGGTGAAGTCGGCGGTGGCGACGGCGTCGGCGGGCACGGTGGCGACGGACGTGACGTCCTCGCCGCCGGCCAGGTCCTCGGCCAGCGCCAGGGTGGCGACGTCCTCGACCTCGATCGGGTCCAGCCCGGCCTGCTCCAGCAGCTCGGCCAGCTGCGGGTCGAGCCCGGTCTCGTAGCCCTCGCCGTCCCCGCAGGCGCAGCCGTCGCCGCAGCCGCCCTGGTCGGCCAGGGGGAGTTCCTCGTGCGAGTGGGACATGGTTCTCAACGCTCCTCGGGGGTGCTGACGGGGTCGCCGGAGGCGGTCAGGTGGGTGATCAGGTGACGCCGCCAGTGGGCGTCGTCCCGCTCGGGGAAGTCCTCGCGCCAGTGGCAGCCGCGGGTCTCCTCCCGCTGCGCGGCGGCGGCGACCAGGGCGGTGGCGACCAGCAGCAGGTTGGCCGCCTCCCAGGTCTCCACCCGCGGGTCGGCGGGCTTCTCCTCGGCGACGTGCGCGTAGGCCTGCTCGGCGAGCAGGGCCAGGCCGGCCGCGGCGTCGGCCATCGACGCGGCCGAGCGCAGCACGCCCGCGCCGCGCGACATCAGCCGCTGGATCTCGGCCCGCGCCTCGGACGGCGGCAGCGGCACCGGCTGTGCGGCGCGCGCGGCGGCGACGTCCACCGAGCGCTCGGGCAGGTCGTCGGCGCGGTGCCGGCCGGCCAGGTCGGCGGCGATCCGCTCGGCGAAGACCAGGCCCTCCAGCAGCGAGTTGGACGCCAGCCGGTTGGCGCCGTGCACCCCGGTGCAGGCGACCTCGCCGCAGGCGTACAGGCCGGGGACGGTGGTGCGGCCGTGCCGGTCGGTGCGGATGCCGCCGGAGGCGTAGTGCGCGGCCGGGGCGACCGGGATCGGCTCGGTGACCGGGTCGATGCCGTGCGCGCGGCACGAGGCGAGGATGGTCGGGAAGCGCTGCTCCCACATCGCGGCGCCGAAGTGCCGCCCGTCCAGGTACATGTGCTCGGCGCCCTGCTCCTGCATGCGCCGGGTGATCGCCTTGGCGACGATGTCGCGCGGGGCCAGTTCGGCCAGCTCGTGCTGCCCGACCATGAACCGGACGCCGTCGGCGTCGACCAGGTGGGCGCCCTCGCCGCGGACCGCCTCGGAGACCAGCGGCTGCTGGCCCTCGGCCTCGGGGCCGAGCCAGAGCACGGTCGGGTGGAACTGGACGAACTCCAGGTCGGTGACGGCGGCGCCGGCCCGCAGCGCGAGCGCCACGCCGTCGCCGGTGGAGACCGCCGGGTTGGTGGTCGCCGAGAAGACCTGGCCCATGCCGCCGGTGGCCAGCACCACGGCGCGGGCCCGGATGGCGCCGACGCCGTCGCGCTGGCCCTCGCCCATGACGTGCAGGGTCAGGCCGGCGGCGTGCCCGTTCGCGTCGGTGAGCAGGTCGAGGACGAGCGCGTGCTCGATCAGCTCGATGCCCTCCGCGGCCAGGGCCGCTGGTGTCGCTGTGCTGCGGACGGCGGAGACCAGCGCGCGCGATATCTCGGCGCCGGTGGCGTCCCCGCCGGCGTGCGCGATCCGGCGGCGGTGGTGGCCGCCCTCGCGGGTGAGCAGGATCTCGCCGTCCTCGCCGCGGTCGAAGGCGGCGCCGGTGGCGATCAGCCGGCGGACGGCGTCCGGGCCCTCGGTGACGAGGGTGCGCACGGCCTCCTCGTCGCAGAGCCCGGCGCCGGCCACCAGGGTGTCGTCGAGGTGCTGCCCGGGGGTGTCCCCCTCGCCCAGGGCGGCGGCGATGCCGCCCTGGGCCCAGCGGGTGGAGCCGTCGTCCAGCATCGCCTTGGTGACCACCGTGGCCCGCAGGCCGGCTTCGCGGACGTTGAGGGCGACGGTGAGACCGGCCACCCCCGAGCCGACCACGACCACATCGGTGGTGGACGTCCAGCCGGGGGCGGGGGCGGTGAGGCGGTGCTTAACGGGCATGGCTCAGTTGCTCCTTCAGCGCGTGGCCGTCGTGGCCGCGCCGTCGGCGCCACGGTACGCCGTGTCGCCGCGCAGCAGGCCGCTGCCCTCCGGGGCGTCCGCGGGGTCGCCGCCGAGGCCGGTGATCCGGTTGTGCTCGTCCACGAAGACGATCTTCGGCTCGTAGCCCTTGGCCTCGGCCGTGTCCATCTGCCCGTAGGCGATGAGTATGACGAGGTCGCCGGGGTGGACCAGGCGGGCGGCGGCGCCGTTGATGCCGATCACGCCGGTGCCGCGCGGGCCGGCGATGGTGTACGTCTCCAGCCGGGCGCCGTTGTTGATGTCGACGATGTGGACCAGCTCGCCGGGGAGCAGGTCGGCGGCGTCGAGGAGGTCCTCGTCCACCGTGACCGAGCCGACGTAATGCAGGTCGGCCTGGGTCACGGTGGCCCGGTGGATCTTGGACTTGAGCATGGTGCGGAGCATTGCGGGTCACGCCTCCTGTGAGTGCATGCCTGGGGTGGGAAGAGCTCTATCGAACGATTCTGTGCTTGCCGGTCATCTGCCTAGCGGCAGATGACGTGGACGTTGTCGATCAGGCGGGTCGAGCCCACCTTCGCGGCGACGGCCAGCACCGCCTCGCCCTGGAAGTCGTCCGCCGCCTCGGTGAAGGCGTGCGGGTCGATCAGGGCGAGGTAGTCGAGGGTGACGCCTTCGGCGGCGTCGAGGACGGCCGCGGCGGCCTCGCGCACGGCCTTCGGGCCCTGGGCGGCGACGTCGCGGCCCGCGAACAGGGCCTTCGAGAGGACGAGGGCGCGCTCGCGCTCCTCCTCCGAGAGGTAGCGGTTGCGCGAGGACAGCGCCAGGCCGTCCTCCTCGCGGACGGTCGGCACGCCGACGATCTCGACGTCGAAGTCCAGGTCGGCGACCATGCGCCGGATGACCGCCAGCTGCTGGGCGTCCTTCTCGCCGAAGAAGGCGAAGTCCGGGTCGGTGATGTGCAGCAGCTTGGCGACCACGGTGAGCACCCCGTCGAAGTGGCCGGGGCGGGTGGCGCCCTCGAAGCGCTCGCCCATCGGGCCGGCCGCCAGGCGCACCTGCGGCTCGCCGTTCGGGTAGACCTCGTCGACGGAGGGCGCGAAGACGACGTCGGCGCCGTTCTCCTCGGCCAGCTTCACGTCGTCGTCGAGGGTGCGCGGGTAGCGCTCCAGGTCCTCGCCGGCGCCGAACTGCAGCGGGTTGACGAAGACCGTCACCGCGACCCGGCCCTCCGGGCCGACCTGCTTGCGGGCGGCCCGGACCAGCGCGGCGTGCCCCTGGTGCAGGGCGCCCATGGTCATCACGACGGCGTTGTCGACCGGCCGCTCGTCCGGCCAGAACGCGGCCTCGAAGTCGTCCACGGTGCGGGTGACGACGGCCCGGTGGACCTTCGGCGTCCGCTGGGGCTTGTTCGGCTGCTTACCGCGTGCCATCAGGAATCTCCTCGTTCAGTACGTCCAGCAGCGCCGCCGCCGACGGTTCGTCGATCGTCCCGTTGGCGAGCGCCCGCTGCGCCGTGGCGCGGGCCATCGCCCGGTAGGCCGCCGGGATGTCCGGGGACACCGTACTGAGCTGCGCCAGGTGGCGCCGAACGGTGCCCGCGTCGCCCCGGGCGACGGGGCCGGTGAGGGCCGCGTCGCCGGAGCGCAGGCTGTTGTCCAGGGCCGCGCCCAGCAGCGGGCCGAGCAGCCGGCCGGGCTCGGCGACGCCCGCCGTGCGCAGCAGGTCCATCGCCTGCGCGACCAGCGTGACCAGGTGGTTCGCGCCGTGCGCGAGGGCCGTGTGGTAGAGCGGGCGGACCTCCTCGGGCACCCACTCGGGCTCGCCGCCCATCTCCACGACCAGCGCCTCGGCGACCGGCCGCAGCTCCGCGGGCGCCGTCACGCCGAACGGGCAGCCGGCCAGCCGGTCCAGGTCGACGGAGGTGCCGGTGAAGGTCATCGCCGGGTGCAGGGCGAGCGGCAGCGCCCCGGCCCGGGTGGCGGGCTCCAGGATGCCGACGCCGTGCGCGCCGGAGGTGTGCACGACCAGCTGGCCGGGGCGGACCGCGCCGGTCGAGGCGAGGCCCGCGACCAGGTCGGCCAGGGCGTCGTCGGGGACGGTCAGCAGGACGAGGTCGGCGGCGGCGAGCACCTGGGGCGGGGTGACGATCCGCACGCCCGGCAGCAGCGATTCGGCGCGGCGGCGCGAGGTGGCGGAGACGCCGGAGGCGGCGACCACGGTGTGCCCGGCGAGCTGCAGGGCGGCGCCGAGGGCCGGGCCGACCCGGCCGGTGCCGACCACGCCGACGGTCAGCCGGGCCGGGCGGTTGCCGGGGTCGCGCGGGTCGCCGAAACCGTCGTCGAGCGGGGCGAACTCGGAAAAGTCGCCGCCTTCGTAGGTGCTCACGCGCCCACCTCGCTCCGCTCGGCAGGGGCGTTCGCCCATGCGCGCCGGTCGATGGTGAGTTCGCTGCGCTCACACACGGGGCCCACCTTGTCCCTGATCTCCGTTCCGGTCCACCTCGGGTACCGGACGTACCGCCCCAGTGTACGGGCGCGTCAGTCCCCGGCCCCGGCCCGGATGAGCCCGGCCTCGTACGCGAGGACCACGGCCTGGACCCGGTCGCGCAGGCCGAGCTTGGCCAGGATCCGGCCGACGTGGGTCTTCACGGTGGCCTCGGAGAGCACCAGCCGGGCGGCGATCTCGCCGTTCGACAGGCCCTGGGCGACCAGCAGGAACACCTCCCGCTCGCGGTCGGTGAGCGGGCCGAGGGCGTCCGAGCCGGGCGCGCTCTGCGGGGTGGGGAGCACCTCGGCGAAGCGGTCGATCATGCGGCGGGTGGTGGTCGGCGCGACCACCGCGTCGCCGCCGTGCACGGCGCGGATCGCGGCCACCAGCTCGGTCGGCGGCACGTCCTTGAGCAGGAAGCCGCTGGCGCCGGCCTTGAGCGCGGCGAAGGCGTACTCGTCGAGGTCGAAGGTGGTGAGGATGAGCACGTGCGGGGCGTCCGGCAGCGGGCTGCCGTCCTCGGCGAGGCAGATCCGGCGGGTGGCCTGCACCCCGTCCAGGCGGGGCATCCGGACGTCCATGAGGATCACGTCGACCGGCGTGTGCTTCAGCCTCTCCAGGGCCTGGGCGCCGTCGCCGGCCTCGGCGGCGATCTCGATGTCGCCCTGGGACTGCAGGATCATCCGGAAGCCGGTGCGCAGCAGTTCCTGGTCGTCGACGAGCATCACGCGGATGGTCAAAGGGAGCTCCTAGGGGGTGAGCGGCGGGCGGGCTAGTGGGCCGTCTTCAGGGGCAGGACGGCCCGGATCCGGAAGCCGCCGCCGGGGCGCGGGCCCACGTCGAGGCTGCCGCTGACCATGCCGACCCGCTCGCGCATGCCGATCAGGCCGTGGCCGAGGCCGTCCGTGCCGCCGGAGGCGAGCTGCTCGTCGGTGGTGCCGCGGCCGTCGTCCTCGACCAGGACGGCGAGCTCGCGCTCCCCGAAGTCGACCGCGACCCGGGCGTGCACGTCGGGGCCGCCGTGCTTGCGCACGTTGGTCAGCGCCTCCTGGACGATCCGGTAGACCGTGAGCTCGACGCCGCGCGGCAGTTCGCGCGGGTGGCCCGAGGTCGCGTAGTCGACCCGCAGGCCGGCGGTGCGGACCTGCTCCAGCAGCTCGGGCAGCTCCTCGACGCCCGGCTGGGGCACGTACTCCTCGGCGGTGTCGGCGGTGCGCAGCACACCGAGCAGGCGGCGCATCTCGACCAGTGCCTGGCGGCCGGTGGAGGCGATCGTGCCGAGCGCCTCCTTGGCCTGCTGGGGCGAGTTGTCGAGGACGTAGGCGGCGCCGTCGGCCTGGACGATCATGACGGAGACGTTGTGCGCGACGACGTCGTGCAGCTCGCGGGCGATCCGCGCCCGCTCGGCGGCGACGGCGACCTTGGACTGGGCGTCGCGCTCGCGCTCCAGCCGGGCGGCGCGGTCCTCCAGCTCGGTCAGGTAGGCGCGGCGGACCCGGGTCAGCCGGCCCCAGGCCCAGCAGAGGATGAACGGGGTGCTCATCAGCAGCATGATGAGCAGCGCCTCGCCGATGCTGTACGGCGTGCGGACGGCGGTGACGCCGTCCTCCGCGAAGTGCGTCTTGGCGGGGTTCATCCGCCAGTAGGCGAGCGGCCCGGCGGCCAGCCCGGCGGCCAGGGCCAGCCGGGAGGTCCAGGTGCGGCCGAAGGCGGCGCCGGTGTAGGCGAACACCAGGTAGGCGATGGAGGAGGCGGCCGGGTCGATGTCGAGACCGACCTGGCCGAGGGCGATCGCGGTGGCCGCGGCCACCGCGACGTCGGGCAGGCGGCGGCGGAAGACCATGAGCGCGGGCAGCGCCACCGCGGTGGCGATCTGCGCGTCGAACCGCCAGCCCCCGGAGACGTTGTCGTTCGGCAGGAGGCCGAGGAGGAGCACGATCGCCGCCCAGGCGGCGTCGACCACCATGGGGTGACGGCGGAGCCAGGCGTTGAGTCGATGCACGTCTCAAGCGTAGGCAGTCGCACGACCCGTCCAGGTCCGCCGGTAGGGCGATCCGCCCTACTCCGTAGGTCGGAGAAGCCCCGGCTCCGGTTGGGGAGGGGCCGGGGCCGGCCGGTAGCGTCGCGCCCCATGACGTGGATGCGGTGGGCGCCCGCCATGGAACGGGCCCTGTACGACCAGGAGGCGGGCTTCTACCGCAGGCCGGAGGGCCCGGCGGGGCACTTCCGCACCTCGGTGCACGCCTCGCCGGAGTTCGCCCGTGCGGTGGCCCGGCTGCTGCTGGAGGTTGACGCGGCCCTCGGCCGTCCGGAGGAGCTGGCCTTCGTCGACGTCGGGGCCGGGCGGGGGGAACTGCTGACCGGGGTGCTCGGGGCCGTCCCGGACGACGTGCGCGCACGGCTGCGCCCGTACGGCGTGGAGATCGCGGACCGGCCGGCCGGACTTCCGTCCACAGCCCTGTGGACGAGCGAGGTGCCGCGGGGCGTCAGCGGGCTGCTGTTCGCCAACGAGTGGCTGGACAACGTGCCGCTGGACGCCGGCGAGGTGGACGAGGACGGGGTGCTCCGGTACGTCGAGGTGGAGACGGAGACCGGCCGGGAGCGGCTCGGCGAGCCCGTCTCGGAGGCCGACGCCGCCTGGGCCGCCCGCTGGTGGCCGGTCGAACACCCCGGGGACCTGGTGGAGTTCGGCGGCCCCCGGGACGCCGCCTGGGCGCACGCCGTGGCCGGGCTGGAGCGCGGCCTGGCCGTCGCCGTCGACTACGGGCACACCGCCGCCCGCCGTCCGCTCTTCGGCACCCGCACCGGTTTCCGGGACGGCCGCGAGGTGGCCCCCGTGCCGGACGGCTCGTGCGACGTCACCGTGCACGTCGCGCTCGACTCGATCGCCGTCCCCGCTGTCCACAGCCTGTGGACGACGCAGCGCGAGGCCCTGCGCGCCCTCGGCGTCAGCGGCGGGCGCCCGCCGCTCGCCCTCGCCTCCAGCGACCCGGTGGCCTACCTCCGGGCCCTCGGCGGCGCCGGGGAGGCGGCCGAACTCACCGACCCGGCCGGGCTGGGTGCCTTCGGCTGGGTCTTGCAGAGCGTCCGCATTCCACCCCTGGAGATTTGGTAGGGGCTCGGGGCCTGGAACCCCTGGTGGGATGGCAGACTCTGAACCCATGAGGGAGACCACGGTCGGCATCGGGGCGGGAGCCGAGAACATCACGGGCGAGGCGGGCACCACCGACATGGTGCTCAACATCGGCCCGCAGCACCCCGCGACGCACGGCGTACTGCGGCTGCGGCTGGTGCTCGACGGCGAGCGCATCGTCACCGCGGAGCCGGTCATCGGCTACATGCACCGGGGCGCGGAGAAGCTGTTCGAGGCCCGCGACTACCGGCAGATCATCATGCTGGCGAACCGGCACGACTGGCTCTCCGCCTTCTCCAACGAGCTCGGCGTCGTGCTCGGCGTCGAGCGGATGCTCGGCATGGAGGTGCCCGAGCGGGCGGTGTGGATCCGCACCCTGCTCGCCGAGCTCAACCGGGTGCTCAACCACCTGATGTTCCTCGGCTCCTACCCGCTGGAGCTCGGCGGCATCACCGCGATCTTCCACTCCTTCCACGGCCGCGAGGACCTCCAGCACGTGCTGGAGGAGGCCTCCGGCGGCCGGATGCACTACATGTTCAACCGGGTCGGCGGCCTCAAGGAGGACCTCCCGGCCGGCTGGCTCGGCCGCGTCCGCACCGCCGTCGCCACCGTCCGCTCGCAGATGCCGGTCTTCGAGGACCTCGTCCTCGGCAACGAGATCTTCCGCGCCCGCACCGCCGGCGTCGGCGTCCTCACCCGGGCGCAGGCCGAGGCGTACGGCGTCAGCGGCCCGATCGCGCGGGCCAGCGGCCTCGACTTCGACCTGCGCCGCGACGAGCCCTACCTCGCGTACGGCTCCGAGGAACTGCGGCAGGTGCTCACCGTCGTCACCCGTGAGGAGGGCGACTGCCTGGCCCGCTTCGAGTGCCTGCTGGAGCAGACGCTCAACGCGCTGGACCTGGCCGACGCGTGCCTCGACAAGCTCGCCACCCTGCCGGCCGGCCCGGTCAACCTGCGGCTGCCCAAGGTGCTCAAGGCCCCGGAAGGCAGCACCTACGCCTGGACCGAGAACCCGCTCGGGATCAACGGCTACTACCTGGTCTCGCGCGGCGACAAGACGCCGTGGCGGCTCAAGCTGCGCTCGGCGTCCTTCAACAACATCCAGGCGCTGACCGAACTGCTGCCCGGGACCCTGGTCGCCGACATGGTCGCGATCCTCGGGTCGATGTTCTTCGTCGTCGGCGACATCGACAAGTAGACACCGACAAGTAGACACCGACGAGTACGGCGACGAGCAGGGAACGAGCGGGCCCGGGGACGGACGGTCCCCGGGCTCGGCCCTCAGTCCTTCTTCTTCGCCTTGCCGACCGGATCCGCCGGGTGCGGCGCCACCTTGCGGTCGCCCTTCGTGGCGATCCGCTCCTCGCACAGGCCGGCCAGCACGTCGTAGCCCGCCCGGCCCATCAGCTCGGTGAGCTCGGGGCGGTAGCTGACGTACACCGGGTCCGGCCCGCCGTGCGCCTCCGGGCTGCCGGTGCACCACCAGTGCAGGTCGTGGCCGCCCGGGCCCCAGCCGCGGCGGTCGTACTCGCCGATCGTCACCTGGAGGTAGCGGGTGTCGTCCGGCCGGTCGATCCAGTCGTAGGTGCGGCGGATCGGCAGCTGCCAGCACACGTCCGGCTTGGTCTCCAGCGGCTCGCGGCCCTCCTTGAGCGCCAGCGCGTGCAGCGCGCAGCCGGCCCCGCCCGCGAAGCCGGGGCTGTTCACGAAGATGCACGCGCCGCCCACCCGGCGGGTCTGGCGGTCGCCGTCCTCGTCGAGCATGGTGATGCCGCCGTCGGCCTTGATCCGGCCCTTGCCGTCGGTGCCGTGCGCGAAGTTCTCCCAGATGTCCGGCGTCAGCCGGGCGGCGTGGCCGGCGACGCGCTTCTCGTCGTCCTCGTCCGAGTAGTGCGCGCCCAGCGTGCAGCAGCCGTCCGACTCGCCGCGGCCCTCGCGGATGCCGTGGCAGCCGCGGCCGAACACGCACGACCAGCGGGAGGTCAGCCAGGTGAGGTCGCAGCGGAACACCTGCTCCTCGTCGGCGGGGTCGGCGAACTCGACCCAGGCGCGGGGGAAGTCGAGCGGGACCTCGGCGCGCAGGGCCGGCATGGCCAGGTCGACCGGGGCCGGAGCGGCCGGGACCTTCGCCTTGGACTTCTTCTTGGAGGTTTCTGCTGGTGCCACCCGGCAAGGGTAGAGCCTCCGCGGGAACCACCGGCCGTGTCGGGCAGTCCGTTCGGTTTGATGATTCCGAGCCGTTGCGTGTTGGATGCCCCGTGCGTCCGTGCCCGCGGCGCCCGACGCCCGACTGGAGCCCCGAGCCGTGACCGCCTCGCCCCGCGCCGTCCGGACCGCCGTCCTCGCCTCGCTCGCCGTCCTGGCCTCCGGCTGCGCCTCCGGACCCGCGCTGCGGGCCCGGGCGGAGAGCGCGCCGCCGCCGTGCACCGGACCCGTGGTGATCGGCCACCGCGGCGCGCCGCAGAACGCCCCCGAGAACACCATGGCCTCCTTCGACACGGCGCTGCGCCAGGGTGCCGACTGGGTGGAGACCGACGTCCAGACCACCCGCGACGGCGTCCCGGTGCTGATGCACGACCCGAGCGTGGACCGCACCACCAACGGCAAGGGCGCGATCGGCGACCTGACCGCCGCTCAGATAGCCGCCCTGCGGGTGACCATCGGACCGGGCCCGGCCGAGCCCGTCCCCACCCTGGAACAGCTGCTCGAACGGATGGCCCGCACCAACGCCACCCTGCTCATGGAGATCAAGTGGCAGCGCCGGACCGAGGACGTCGTCCGGATCGCCAGGCTCGCGGCGGCCAGCGGCGCCCGGGTCATCATGTACTCGTTCTCGGCCGACCACCTGCGGGTGGCCCACGCGGCCGCGCCCGGACTGCCGATCGTCCTCATCCAGGGCGCCTCCATCGCCGAGAACCCCGGCAACCTGCCGCTGAGCGGCATCGCCCTGGACACCACCCTGGCCAGCGCCTCCCGGATCGCCGCCGAGCGCCGGGCCGGGCACGAGGTCTACGTGTGGACCGTCGACGACGAGGAGTCCTGGCAGCTGATGACCGGCCGTGACGCCGACGGCCTGATCACCGACACCCCCGGCCCGGCCCGCCGCTGGCTGGACGCCAACTGCCCCACCGGCCGCCCGGTGGGACCGCACAGGAACTGAGGGATCCGGCCACCCGGGCCCGGCCCGCCCGCCGGCGTCCGCCGACCCCTGGCACCTGCGACCAGCACCAGTGCCGCGGCGACGCCGAGGCAGTACCGCCGCGACCGATCACCGGCGCGGCCGGATCGCGTAGCGTGGAGAGTTATGCGACTCGGTGTGCTCGACGTAGGTTCCAACACGGTCCACTTCCTCGTGGTGGACGCCCATCCGGGCGCCGCCCCCGTGCCCGCTTACTCGCACAAGGCCGAACTGCGTCTCGCCGAGCTGCTCGACGAGCGCGGGGCGATAAGCGAGGCCGGTGTCGAGCGGCTGGTCGGCCACATCGCCTCCTCGCTGCGCGTCGCCGAGGACAAGGGCGTCGTCGACATCCTGCCCTTCGCCACCTCCGCCGTCCGCGAGGCCGCCAACGGGGAGGACGTGCTGCGCCGCGTCGCCACCGAGACCGGTGTCGAACTGCGGGTCCTGTCCGGCCAGGACGAGGCCCGGCTCACCTTCCTCGCCGTGCGCCGCTGGTTCGGCTGGTCCTCCGGCCGGCTGCTCAACCTGGACATCGGCGGCGGCTCGCTGGAGATCGCCTGCGGCCTGGACGAACAGCCCGACGTCGCCTGCTCGCTGCCGCTCGGCGCCGGCCGGCTGACCGCCCGCTGGCTGCCCGGCGACGTCGCCGACCCGGACGGGCTGCGCGAGCTCAGACGCCACGTCCGCGCCGAGATGGCCACCGTCGTCGGCGAGATCTCCCGGCTCGGCGCCCCGCAGCACGCCGTCGCCACCTCCAAGACCTTCAAGCAGCTCGCCCGGATGACCGGCGCCGCACCCGCCGACGCCGGCCCGTACGCCGACCGCCGGCTCACCCGCACCGGCCTGTCCGCCTGGCTGCCCCGGCTGTCCACCATGACCGTCGCCGAGCGGGCGCAGATCCCCGGCGTCTCCGAGGGCCGGGCCAAGCAGCTGCTGGCCGGCGCGCTGGTCGCCGACGCCGCGATGGACCTCTTCGGTCTCGAGGAGCTCGACGTCTGTCCGTGGGCCCTGCGCGAGGGCATCATCCTGCGCCGCCTGGACGCCATGGACAGCCCCGCCGACCGCCGCCGGCCCGCGCTGACCACCTGAGCCGCAGGCCGCACCGTCACCCCGCAGGACACCGGGGGCGCCTGAGAGCCGCGTCTCGTTCGCCCGGCGTTCGGTGCCGTTCGCGAGCCGGTCCGCTTACGCTGTCTCCCGTGGTGCAACCAGCGGGCGACGACGGGACGCGGGAGGGCCGCGCCCCCGGCGACGGGCAGCCGCGGCCGGACGGCCCGCGCCGCAAGCTGGGCAAGACCGTCAAGGGCGCCACCGCCGCCAAGGCCGCCAAGGCCGTGAAGGCGGCCCAGCGCACCGCGCAGGGCGCCAAGAAGGCCACGGCCAAGAAGGCGACGGCCAAGAAGGCCGTGGCGGGGGCCGGGAAGGCCGCCCCGAAGGCCACCGCGGCCCCGGCGCGCAAGGAGACCCGCACCGCCCGCGCCACCGGCGCCGCCAAGGCCGCCGTCCAGTCCGTGAAGTCGGTCAAGGCCGCCAAGCGCGAGGCCACCCGGGCGCCCCTCCTGCGCACCACCGACCGGCTCGTGCTGCCCCCGCACCCGGCCCTGCACATCCCGGACACCAAGGTCGCCCTCTCCACCGCCTCGGTGTACCCCGCGAGCACCGCCGTCGCCTTCGAACTCGCCGCCAAGCTCGGCTACGACGGCGTCGAGGTCATGGTCTGGAACGACCCGGTCAGCCAGGACATCGAGGCGCTGCGCCGCCTCTCCGACCACCACCGGCTGCCGATCCTCGCCGTGCACGCGCCCTGCCTGCTGATCACCCAGCGGGTCTGGACCACCGACCCGTGGACCAAGCTGGTCCGCGCCCGGGCGGCGGCCGAGAAGCTCGGCGCGAGCGCCGTCGTCGTCCACCCGCCGTTCCGCTGGCAGCGCCAGTACGCCCGGGAGTTCGTCGAGGGCATCAACCGCATGGCGGGTGAGACCGACGTCCGGTTCGCGGTCGAGAACATGTACCCGTGGCGCTACCGCGACCGCGAGATGCTCGCCTACGCCCCCGGCTGGGACGTCACCGAGGAGGCGTACCGGCACTACACCATCGACCTCTCGCACGTCTCCACCTCCCGGATCGACGCGTTCGAGATGGTCGAGCGGATGGGCGACCGGCTCGCCCACATCCACCTCGCCGACGGCAGCGGCTCCGGCAAGGACGAGCACCTCATCCCCGGCCGCGGCAACCAGCCCTGCGCCGAGCTGCTGGAACACCTCGCCCGCACCGGCTTCGACGGCCACGTCGTGCTGGAGGTCAACACGCGGCGCTCCGCGTCCCCCGCCGAACGCGAGGCCGACCTCGCCGAGGCGCTCGCCTTCACCCGCTTGCACCTGGCCACCCCCTCGCGCGTACGCTGAACCCACGTGCCCCACCGGGCACCAACTGCCGCACGTAGGGGGAGACATGACGGAGGCAAAGAACTTCCGGGAGCTCGCTCAGAGTTTCGGCGGGGTCGCCGCCGAGTACGACCGCGGCCGCCCGACCTACCCCGACGGACTCTTCGACGCCCTGGAACGGCTCTCCGGCCGCGCCCTCAAGGGCGCCCGCGTCCTGGACGTCGGCGCCGGCACCGGCATCGCCACCCGGCTGCTCGCCGCCCGCGGCGCCGACGTCGTCGGGGTCGAGCCCAACGGCGGCATGGCCGCCCAGTACCTCGCCTCCTCGCCCGGCCTGCCGCTGGTCCGGGCCTCCGGGGACGACCTGCCCTTCCACGACCGCTCCGCCGACCTGATCACCTACGCCCAGGCCTTCCACTGGACCCGCCCCGAGCTGGCCGTCCCCGAGGCGATCCGGGTGCTGCGCCCCGGCGGCGCGCTCGCCACCTGGTGGAACGTCCACGACGAGACCGTCCCGTGGGTCCGGGCCCGGGCCGAGCGGATGGCCGCCGCGCTGCCCGAGCGCTACCACGGCTACGGCGGGATCAGCGAGCACACCAGCCACTTCGCCCCGGCCGGCCTCGCGGTCGAGCGCACGGTGCTGCGCTGGGAGCGGCGGGTCACCGTCGACCACGTGATCACGGACCTCACCTCCCGCTCGTACCTGGCCTCGCTCGACCCGGCCGAGCGCGCTCCGGTCCTCGCCGCCGAGCGCGAGGCCACGCTCGCCGAGTTCCCCGGGGGCTGGGTGACCGAGCCGTTCACCCTGGAGTTGGTGGTCGCCGTCACGCCGTCCTGACCCCCCGTGCGGCCGTACGGTCCGTGCGCCCGTGCGCCCGCCGCCTGACCGCATCGCGGACGGACCGTCCGCGGCCCGGACGGCGGGCGTAGGCTCGGTAGCCACAGCGGTTCCCGCACCCTCCTGCCCGCGGGGCCGCGCGCGAGCCCCGAAGGAGTGGAGCACAGTGCCCGAGCTGAGGTCCCGTACGGTCACCCACGGTCGCAACATGGCAGGCGCCCGGGCGCTTCTCCGGGCCGCCGGCGTAGCCCGCGAGGACTTCGGCAAGCCGATCATCGCGGTCGCCAACTCCTTCACCGAGTTCGTCCCCGGCCACACCCACCTCCAGCCGGTGGGCCGGATCGTCTCCGAGGCGATCAAGCAGGCCGGCGGCATCCCGCGCGAGTTCAACACCATCGCCGTCGACGACGGCATCGCGATGGGCCATGGCGGCATGCTCTACTCGCTGCCCTCGCGCGACCTGATCGCCGACTCGGTCGAGTACATGGTCAACGCGCACTGCGCCGACGCCCTGATCTGCATCTCCAACTGCGACAAGATCACCCCGGGCATGCTGATGGCCGCGCTGCGGCTCGACATCCCGACCGTCTTCGTCTCCGGCGGCCCGATGGAGGCCGGCAAGGCCACCCTCGTCGACGGCACCGTGCGCAAGCTCGACCTCGTCGACGCGATTTCCCAGGCCGTCAACGAGAACGTCTCCGACGAGGACATCGCGATCATCGAGGAGAACGCCTGCCCGACCTGCGGCTCGTGCTCCGGCATGTTCACCGCCAACTCGATGAACTGCCTCACCGAGGCGATCGGCCTCTCGCTGCCCGGCAACGGCTCCGTCCTCGCCACCCACACCGCCCGCCGCGCCCTCTACGAGAACGCCGGCCGGACGGTCGTCGAGATCGCGAACCGCCACTACGGCCGGGACGACGCCTCCGTCCTGCCCCGCGCGATCGCCACCCGCGCCGCGTTCGAGAACGCCATGGCGCTCGACATCGCCATGGGCGGCTCGACCAACACCATCCTCCACCTGCTCGCCGCCGCCCAGGAGGCCGAGCTGGACTTCGGCCAGCGGGACATCGACGCGATCTCCCGCAAGGTGCCCTGCCTGTCCAAGGTCGCGCCCAACGGCTCGTACTACATGGAGGACGTCCACCGGGCCGGCGGCATCCCCGCCATCCTCGGCGAGCTGTACCGGGCCGGGCTGCTCAACGAGGACGTCCACACCGTGCACGCCGACTCGCTCGCCGAGTGGCTCAAGACCTGGGACGTGCGCGGCGGTTCGCCCTCCGCCGAGGCCGTCGAGCTGTGGCACGCCGCCCCCGGCTGCGTCCGCTCCGCCGAGGCCTTCTCGCAGTCCGAGCGCTGGGAGTCGCTGGACACCGACGCCGCCAAGGGCTGCATCCGCAGCGTCGAGCACGCCTACTCCGTCGAGGGCGGCCTCGCCGTGCTGTACGGCAACCTCGCCGAGGACGGCTGCATCGTGAAGACCGCCGGCGTCGACGAGTCGATCTGGACCTTCAGCGGCCCGGCCGTCGTCGTCGAGTCCCAGGAGGACGCCGTCGAGGCGATCCTCGCCAAGCGCGTCAAGGAGGGCGACGTCGTCGTCATCCGCTACGAGGGCCCCAAGGGCGGCCCCGGCATGCAGGAGATGCTCTACCCGACCTCCTTCCTCAAGGGCCGCGGCCTCGGCAAGGCCTGCGCGCTCGTCACCGACGGCCGCTTCTCCGGCGGCACCTCGGGCCTGTCCATCGGCCACGCCTCCCCGGAGGCCGCCTCCGGCGGCACCATCGCCCTCGTCGAGGACGGCGACACCATCGCCATCGACATCCCCGGCCGGACGATCTCCCTGGAGGTCCCGGACGAGGTGCTCGCCGAGCGCCGCCGGGCGCTGGAGGCCGGGGGCGGCTACCGCCCGAAGAGCCGCGAGCGCCAGGTCAGCCAGGCCCTGCGGGCCTACGCCGCGATGGCCACCTCCGCCGACAAGGGCGCCGTGCGCGACGTCACCAAGCTCGGCTGAGCCACTCGCACCACACGCGCGAGGAGGAGCCGCCCCGGACCACGGGACGGCTCCTCCTCGCGCGTCCGGGGCCGGGGGGACAACCGGGGGATAATCGGCGGCGTGAGCGAGCAGCCCCCCACCCCCGCCCCGAACCCCGCCGGCGCCCCGGACCCCGCCGCCCCGCAGCCGGAGCCGATCCGCTGGTTCGGCACCAGCTGGGTGCACCGCGACCACGGCTACTGGCCGCGCCGCGTCGCCGTGTCCGCCGGCTCGCTGGTCATCGCCGCGGCGGCCGCGTTCGTGCTGCGACTCGCCGTCGAGGGCGTCGCGCTCTCCGCCCAGGGCGGGTTCCTCAACACCTTGCTGGTGCTGGCCGTCGCGCTCTGCTCGCTGCTGGCCGCGCTGCGCACCTGGAAGGTGCTCGCCGAGGGCAAGGACCGGCTCACCGGCTGGATGACCGAGGACCGCTCGCTCGGCGCGGTCTGGATGATCGGCGGGGTCGGCTCCCTGCTGGCCTACTTCGTCCGCAGCCTCACCGAGGCCCCGGGCGAGGGCGTCCGGCGGGCGCGGTACGAGCGGGCCGTCGAGCAGTACGAGAAGCGCCGGACCGGCCGCAGCGGCCGGTCCGGCGGGAAGCGCAAGCGCTGACGGTCAGTTGCGGCTGACCGTGCCGCACTGGTCGCTCGGGACGAGGTCCTTGCTGCGGTCGTACGGGTCGGTCGCGGGGCCGGTCGGCCGGGAGCCCGGGGTGTCCTGCTGAACCGGGTCGAACTGGGCGAACTGCGGGTGGTAGAAGCCGTCGTAGACGTCGCAGGCCGAGTTGGCCGAGTCCGAGCCGCCGCCCTCGCCGAACGCGATCTTCTTCGGGTTGACCTGGTAGCGGGCCGGGTCGTAGAAGCGGAAGTTCTCGACCCGCCGCACGACCGTCCGGGTGGTCCAGGTGTCCCCGGCCACGTCGGCCGCGGGCAGCACCAGGCCCACCGGCCTGGCCGCCGGGTCCTGGGTCCCGGGCGCGGCCGGCTTCGTCGGCTTCGGGCCGCCGCTCGCCGACGGCGCGGGCGACGCGGCCCGCTTGGCGGCGTCCGGGCCCGGACGCACCGCGTACACGTAGCTGAAGTCGGCGTGCACCAGGACGCCCTTGTCGCCGTCGCCCTCGAAGCCGATCCGGCCCTGGACCTTGACCACGCCGCCGACCTGGACGGCCTCGCGCGGGTCGAAGCGGCTGAACCAGTTGGTGGGGTCGTTCTCCTTGGACGGGGTCGCCAGGGCGGCGGCCGCCTGGTCGCGCTCGGCCCGGTCCAGCAGCGCCAGTGCGGCCTCCGGGCGGCCGCCCGCGATGACCTGCGGGTCCAGGTTGGCGGCGGTCAGGTAGTCCTTGACCAGCTGGAGCTGGGCGGCGACCTGGTCGGCGGAGAAGACGCCGGTGGCCTTGGCGTCGGGGAGCACGAAGGCGTCCGCGCCGTTCGGCCAGCCCTCGGCGGGGGAGCCGGCCCAGGGGTGGTCGACCGTCGGCTGGTCGGCGTCGACCTTCGGCGGCGCCGTCGTCGGCTTGGCCGTCTCCGGGGCGACGGTGGGCACCGGGGTGTGGGACGCCGAGGAGCCGGCGGAACCGCCCTGGTACCAGTTCCGCAGCCCCTCGATGTTGAGCGCCGCCACCAGCACCGCGATGGTCAGGACGGCGAAGAGCGGCGTGCGCCACTCCAGGCCCCGGCGCTTGGGCGGGCGCGGGTTGCCCCAGGGGTCGACGGCCTGGAGCTTCGGCTTGCGGCCGAACCGGCGCTTCGGCGCCGCCGGGCCGTCGTCGACCGACCGGCGGCCGCCCGGGTCGACCGGCGGGGTGTGCTTCCACTGGGCGGCAAGCATCCGGGTGCGGCCGGACTGTTCCGTGACGGCGGCACCCTTGACGAACTCGTCGTCGAGGACGAGGTCCGCGAACGGGTCCTTCCCGCCCGCTCCGGACGGGTCGGACCCGCCCGGCTCACCGCCCTCCGAGGGGCGCGGTTCTGGATCTTCGGCGATCGGCATCGCGCCAGTATGCCGACGGGGTGTGACGACCGGTCGATCGGGGGCACACCTTGTGCTGAACTCGTGCACGGAGTGCCGAGGTTTGCCCCGTTTGCCCAGGTCGGAGCAGTGCGGGGGAGCCTCAGCCCTTGCTGCGGGCCTGCTTCACCGACCCCACCACACCGGCGATCGCCAGCAGGATCCCGGCCGGGATGAGCGACTCGAAGAACGCGGCGAACACGCCCGCGTCGCCGAGGAACAGCTGCGCCAGCGTGTTCAGGAGCAGCAGTCCGCCGGCCGCCGGGAGCGCCGCCTGCCACGGGTGCGCGTCGGCCCACCGCCGCAGCCGCCGGTCGCCGGTGTCGCGCCGCAACTGGCCGCCCAGCGTGCCGACGAGGAAGAAGAAGAACAGACCCCAGCCGGCCGGTCCGGCCAGGATGCTCAGCGACCAGTGCCCGGTGATCGCGTCGATCCCCAGGGCCGTCGCCCCCACCACCGCACCGACCCCCGCGGCCGTCCGCCACGGACCCATCGTCGCCGAGGCGACGGCGAGTTGCCGGTTCTCACGTCGGGACATCTCGTCGTGTGCCATACCCCCACGGTGCTCCTGCGGACGCCCCGGGGCCATAGGGGAAACCCCCGAGTTTCTCCGTAAGGGACCACAGGCCGGACGGTCCCGCCGGGGGCTGCCGCGCGGTGCGAGGATGGCAGCAGTACCGAGGTTAGGAGCGGCCATGGGCGGCAGCGCAGCGCACGGACAGAAGATCGCCTTCCTGGGCACCGGCAAGATCGGGGAGGCCCTGCTCTCCGGTCTGCTGCGGGCCGGCAAGGACCCGGCGGACGTCCTGGTGACCGCCCGCCGCCCCGAGCGCGCCGCCGAACTGGCCGACCGCCACGGCGTCGTGGCCGTCTCCAACGCCGAGGCCGCCAAGCTCGCCGACACCCTGATCCTCGCCGTCAAGCCGCAGGACATGGGCACCCTGCTGGAGGAGCTCGCGCCGCACGTCAGCCCGGACCGGCTGGTCATCTCGGCCGCGGCCGGCGTGCCCACCGCGTGGTTCGAGGAGCGGCTGGCGGTCGGCACCCCGGTGGTCCGGGTGATGCCCAACACGCCCGTCCTGGTGGACGAGGGGATGAGCGTCATCTCGGGCGGCTCGCACGCCACCGAGGAGCACCTGGTGCGCGCCGAGGAGATCTTCAGCTCGGTCGGCAAGGCGCTGCGCCTGCCCGAGAGCCAGCAGGACGCGGCCACCGCGCTCTCCGGCTCCGGCCCGGCCTACTTCTACTTCCTCGTCGAGGCGATGACGGACGCCGGCATCCTGCTCGGCCTGCCCCGGCAGGTGGCGCACGACCTGATCGTCCAGTCCGCGATCGGCGCCTCGGTGATGCTGCGCGATTCCGGCGAGCACCCGGTGAAGCTGCGCGAGGCCGTCACGTCCCCGGCCGGCACCACCATCGCGGCCATCCGCGAGCTGGAGAACCACGGGGTGCGGGCCGCGCTGCTGGGCGCCCTGGAGGCGGCCCGGGACCGCTCGCGCGAGCTGGCCTCCGGGGGGAAGTAACCGCCTCGAACGTCCGTCCGGTTAGGCTCGGCGGCATGGCCTACGACCTGGTGATCTTCGACAACGACGGTGTCCTGGTGGACAGCGAACCGCTCTCCAACCGGGTGCTGGCCGAGTACCTGACCGAACTCGGCCACCCGACGACGATCGAGGACAGCTACCGGGACTTCATGGGCTGTGCCGCCCACCGCATCCACGACGTGATCGCCGAGCGGTACGACGGCGCGACGCTGCCCGAGGGCTTCGACGAGCTCTTCCACGGCCGGGTCTTCGACGCGTTCGGCGCCGAACTCACCGCCGTCCGGGGCGCGGAGGCGCTGCTGAAGGAGCTCCAGCGGCGTGCCGTCCGGTACTGCCTGGCCTCCTCCGCCCACCACGCGTGGATCCGCACCGCGCTCGACGTCACCGGCCTGCGCGGGCACTTCGCCGAGGAGCGGATCTTCAGCGCGCAGGACGTCGGCGTCGGCAAGCCCGCGCCCGACCTGTTCCTGCACGCCGCCCGCACCCTCGGCGTCGACCCCTCGCGCTGCCTGGTGCTGGAGGACAGCCCCAATGGCGTGCTGGCCGCCCGCGCCGCCGGCATGGACGTCTACGGCTACACCGCGCTCACCGATCCGGCCAAGCTGACGGCCGCCGGGGCCACCGGGCTGATCGCCGACCTCGCCGAGGTGCCCGCGCTGCTGGGCTGAGCGCGGAAAGCGCTGCGCACCCTCTCCCCAAAGTCCTCCCGGGCACCTACGCTCTCGCCAACATCGTCGTACCGGCCGGTAGCGAGGTTCCCGCATGAGTCCTGCGTTCCCGTCGAGTGCCGGGGTCCCGTCCCGCCTGCGGGCCGGCCGCGCCGCCCTGGCCCTGAGCTTCCTGCTCCAGGGCACGACGTTCGCGCTGCTGGTCACCTGCATCCCGGAGATCCAGCACCGGTACGGGCTGAGCGACGGGCTGCTGCCGGTGTTCCTGGCCGCCGTGCCGATCCTCGCGGGCGTCGGCTCGATCACCTCCGAACAGCTGGTGAAGCGCACCGGCGCGCGGGCCGTCCTGCGGGTCGTCCAGCCGGGCGTCTGCCTCAGCCTCGCGGGCGTCGGGCTCGGCGACGAGCTGTGGCAACTCGCCATCGCGCTGGGGGCGTTCGGGCTGCTGGTGGGGGCGCTGGACGCCAGTATGAACATGCTCGGGGTGGGGCTCCAGCACCGCTACGGCCGCTCGATCATGATCGGCTTCCACGCCGCGTTCAGCCTCGGCGGCATCCTCGGTGCGGCCGTCGCCGGCCTCGGCTCGCACTACGACCTCGGGCTGCCGCTGCTGTTCGGCACCGCGGCCGCGGTGATCGCCCCGCTCGCCGTCCTGGTCGGCACCCGCTTCGCCGGGCCCGCCGAACTCGGCGACGCCGTCCGGGAGGCAGCGGAGGCCGCCGCCCGCTCGATCCCGTGGCGGCCGCTGCTGCCGCTGTGCCTGGCGATGGCCTTCGCGTACATCGCGGACGCCTCGGTCTCCAACTACAGCGTCAAGTACCTGACCGACGGGCTGGGCAGCCCCGAGGACGTCGCCAAGCTGTCCTACCTCGGCTACATGGTGGCGATGCTGCTCGGCCGCGCCCTCGGCGACCGCGCGGTGCAGCGCTGGGGCGCCGTCCCGGTGGTCCGCGGCGGCGCGGCGCTGGCGGCCCTCGGCTTCGCGGCCGCCGCCGCGGCGCCCGCGGCGTGGGCGGGCATCGCCGGGTTCACGCTGCTCGGCTTCGGCATCTGCGCGATCATCCCGCAGGTGTTCGCGGCCGGCGGGCGGCTGTTCCCGGCCGACTCGGACGCCGCGGTGGCCCGGCTCAACCTCTTCAACTACGTGGGTTTCCTGATCGGCTCGCCGCTGGTCGGCGCGATCGCGGACGGCAGCTCGTACCGCTGGGCGCTGCTCGCCCCGATGGTGCTGGTGCTCGCCGTCCTCCCGCTGGCCGACCGCTTCGCCCCGGCGCCCGCCGCCCTGGCGCCCGCCGAGGCGTAGGGCCTGTCTTCAGGCCCCGGGCCCCCGCCCCGCGTCTCACTCGGCGTCTCACTCGGCGCGGATCTCGTCCAGGGACTCCCGCAGGATCGCGCGGGCGCGGGTGAACCAGTCGGTCAGGACGGCGACCTCGTCCGGCGTGTAGTCGGCGAACAGGGCGCCGACGCGCTCGTAGAACGGCCCGTAGACCTGGAGGATGCGCGCCTGCGCGTCGTCGGCCATCACCACCCGCACCCGGCGGCGGTCGGCCGGGTCGGCCTCCCGGTGCGCGTACCCGGCCTTCTCCAGCCGGTTGAGCACGCCGGTGACGGCGCCGGTGGTCAGCTGGGCGCGCTCGGCCAGGTCGCCGGCGGCGAGCGCCTCACCGGCCAGGGCGGCCTCGATGACGAAGCCGAGGCAGGTCAGGTCGGTCACGTTGAGCCCGAGCCGCGCGGCGATGTCCTGCTGCCCGAACTGCGCGAGCGCGATCATCCGGTCCATCGCGTAGAGCGCCTGCTCGGGCGACGCCTGGGGGCGCGGCTTGCCCTTCACCCGGGATCTCCTTAGCATCTAAGTAACTTATCTCGTGAGATAAAACGTCTGTCGGGGTCGAGCCCCGGCGAACCCGTCCATCACACCAAAAGAGGAGACATGGGCGCACACGGCGAACACGACATGGGACACACCGTCGCGGGCTGGACCGGCTCCGTCGTCGTGATCCTCGGCTCCGCGGTCGCGGGCGTGGCCCTCGTGGCCGGCTCGGTCCCCGGCCTCTGGGCCGGCGGCCTGGTCGTCGCCCTCGGGGCGGTGGCCGCCTGGCTGCTCCACGTCGCCGGCCGGGGCAAGCCCACCGGCCCGCGTCCGCCCGGGCAGCGGCACTGGCGCACCCCCGACCCGGCCGGCCGGCAGGGCCACCCCGACTGCCTCGGCTGCCGCCTCGCCGGCCGCCGCCCCGCCCGCGCGACGCTCCCCGCACGCACCGCCGCCACCGCCGCGGCCCCGGCCGGCGACCGCTCCTGACCTTCCGCTTCAAGCCGCCTTTCCCGTACGGGTTTGAACCCCGGCCCCCGGGACTCGCCCCGGCCCGGCGGCCGCCCGCGGACCACCACCCACTACGGTGGAGGCCATGCCCGAAGCCGAGCGTGACCTCCCCTGCGGCCTGCACCTCTTCTGGGACGAGGCCGTCACCGCCTACGACTTCGGCCCCGGCCACCCGATGGACCCGACCCGGCTGGCCCTCACCATGCGCCTCGTCGAGGCCCTCGGACTGGCCACCGCGCCCGGCGTGACCGTCAAGGCGGCGCCCCCGGCCGGGGATTCGACGCTCCAGCTGGTGCACACCCGCGAGTACGTCGAGGCCGTCAAGCACGCCGCCGCCAACCCCGACCGGCACGACGTCCGGCACGGGCTCGGCACCGACGACAACTGGGCCTTCCCGGCGATCCATTCGGCCTCCGCCCTGATCGCGGGCCAGTCCGTCGCCGCCGCCGAGGCGGTCTGGCGCGGCGACGCCCCGCACGCGGTCAACTTCGCCGGCGGACTGCACCACGCCATGCCCGCCAAGGCCTCCGGCTTCTGCATCTACAACGACCCGGCGCTCGCCATCGCCCGCCTGCTCGAACTCGGCGCCGAGCGCGTCGCGTACGTCGACGTCGACGTCCACCACGGCGACGGCGTCCAGCAGGCCTTCTGGAACGACCCCCGGGTGCTCACGATCTCGCTCCACGAACACCCCGCCACGCTCTTCCCGCAGACCGGCTTCCCGACCGAGACCGGCGGCCCCGACGCCCCCGGCGGCGCCGCCAACCTGCCGCTCCCGGCCGGCACCGGCGACGCCGGCTGGCTGCGCGCCTTCCACGCCCTGGTGCCCGAACTCCTCGCCGCCTTCCGCCCGGACGTCCTGGTCACCCAGCACGGCGCGGACACCCACCTGGAGGACCCGCTCGCCCACCTCGCCGTCACCGTCGACGCCCAGCGGCTGATCGCCGAGGACCTGCACGACCTCGCCCACCGCTACGCCGGCGGCCGCTGGGTCGCCACCGGCGGGGGCGGCTACGCCGTCGTGGACGTCGTCCCGCGGACCTGGACCCACCTCGTCGCCACCGCCGCCGGCCACCCCGTCGACCCGGCCACCGAGACCCCCGAACCGTGGCGCGCCGAGGTCTACCGCCGCACCCGCCGCCCCGCCCCGCTGCGCATGACCGACGGCGCCCGCCCGGTGTGGCGCGACTTCGACGCGGGATACGATCCGGCCGACCGCCTGGACCAGGCGATCCTCGCCAGCCGTCGCGCCGTCTTCCCCCACCACGGCCTGCTGGCCTGAAACCGGCGCCCCGGACGCCCCGCGCGGTGGCGGTGCGCACGCCCACTGCTACGAACCGCCGAGTGACTACGTACTGCAACAGGACTATCTCTCACCGTACGAGGACTGCGCTTCTCCCTCTTCCCACTGGTACCACCCATAACTACTCTGGGGATACACGTGTGCCGGTGGAGTCACCGGAGGGGAAGCCGGTGCCTTGCACACGGGTTAAGGGTCGGGTGATGGTCATGAGTTCCGGCGAACGCCCCCTGCAGGAAGTCGTCTTCCTGACCGTGGCGGAGGTTGCCGCGGTCATGCGGGTGTCCAAGATGACGGTGTACCGCCTGGTGCACAGCGGAGAGCTGCCGGCCATCCGGGTCGGACGGTCCTTCCGGGTGCCCCAGCAGGCGGTGCACGAGTACCTCAAGGAGTCCTACGTGCGGCTCGAAAGCGCGTAGGACGGGGCGCGCGGGTGCGGGGCTCACCACGGTGGGCTCCGCACCCGTTTGCCACGGATTTCCCGCGTGTTCCCCGGCGGACGGGGGCGCGATTTACAGCCCCGGGCAACCGGACGGTAGGCTAGGCCCTCACGTCAGTCGTATGGACTCCGTCTCTCACGGACGAGAGTCTCAGTGAGCGAGGGTTGTTCCGTGGGCTCTGTCATCAAGAAGCGTCGCAAGCGTATGGCCAAGAAGAAGCACCGCAAGCTTCTGAAGCGCACGCGCGTTCAGCGTCGCAACAAGAAGTAAGCGCCCCCGGACGCGCCCTGCGCGCCGCGCGCTACCACCGCCCGCCCGGGCCCCTCGTGGGCTGGGCGGGCGGTGTCGTTTCACGGCCCGTCGCGGCGGCGCGGTACGGTGCACGCAGGCCGCTCGGGTCGAGGATTGGGGTGGAGCACTGTGGGCGTCGTCGTGCTCGTCACGGGTGTGGCCCGGCAGCTCGGGGCCCGCTTCGTCGCCGAGGTCCGCCGCCGGCCCGACGTCGACCTGGTGGTCGGCGTCGACGTGCAGCCGCCCGGTCGCCCGGTCGAGGACCCGGACGGTCCGGCCGCGCCCTACCGCTTCCACCAGCTCGACCTGCGCCGGCCGGCGGTCGCCCGGGTGATCGCCGAGCACGGGGTCGACACCGTCGTGCACCTCAGCGTCTCCGCCACCGGGCTGGGCTCCACCAACCGCTCCGCGGTGAAGGAGTCCAACGTGATCGGCACCATGCAGCTGCTGGGCGCCTGCCAGAAGGCGCCGGGCGTGCGGCGGCTGGTGGTGAAGTCGACCACCGGCGTCTACGGCTCGGCCCCGCGCGACCCGGCCGTGTTCACCGAACGGATCCAGCCGAAGAACCCGCCCGGCGGGGGCTTCGCCAAGGACGCCGCCGAGGTCGAGGGCTACGTCCGCGGCTTCGCCCGCCGCCGGCCCGACGTCGCGGTGACGGTGCTGCGCTTCGCCAACATCGTCGGCCCCGCCGCCGACACCCCGCTGAGCGAGTACTTCGCGCTGCCGGTGCTGCCGACCGTCCTCGGCTACGACCCCCGGCTCCAGTTCGTGCACGAGGACGACGCCGTCGCCGTGCTCTGCCGGGCCGCCGGCGAGCCCGCGCCGGGCACCGTCAACACCGGCACCTTCAACGTGGCGGGGGACGGCGTCCTGCTGCTCTCCCAGTGCGCCCGCCGGCTCGGCCGGCCCACCCTCCCGCTGCTGCTGCCCGCGGTCAGCTGGATGGCCGGCCTGGCCCGGCAGACCCGCCTGGTGGACGTCTCGGCCGAGCAGCTGCGGCTGCTCACCCACGGGCGCGTCGTGGACACCACCCGGCTGCGGGAGACCTTCGGCTACCGCCCGGCCTTCACCACCCCGGAGGCCTTCGCCGACTTCGCCGCCGCCCGGGGCCCCGGCCTCCTGCCGCCCGAACGGCTCGCCGCCGTCACCGACCGGCTGACCGGGCTGCTCGGCCCCGAAGCGGGCCCCGCCGACCGCGACCGCTCCGCCCGCGGCCGCGCAGATCGCGACCGCGCAGATCGCACCGACCGCCCCACCCGACCGAGGAGCTGAACCCGCCATGAGTGCCGCAGCAGAGAACGCGCCGGGCGAGGCCAAGGTCATCCCGATCGAGTCCGCCCCCAGCTGGACCTCCCCGGACCCCGACCACCCGGCCCTCGCCGACCGGCTCGCCGGGGCCGTCGGCGGCGCGCTGTCCGGGCAGCTCGGCCCGGCCGCGACCCGGCTGTTCGGCAAGGGCTGGGAGGGCCGGGCCGCCGAGCGGCTGGCCTTCCTGCGCCGCCGCCTCACCGGCGACTACGAGGTGGACGAGTTCGGCTTCGACCAGGAGCTCACCGAGGAGGTCCTGCTCGGGCTGCTGCGCCCGCTGGCCGAGAAGTACTTCCGGATCGAGGTGCGCGGCGTCGAGCACATCCCGGCCGAGGGCGGCGCGCTGATCGTCGCCAACCACTCCGGGACGATCCCGCTGGACGCCCTGATGACCCAGGTCGCCATCCACGACCACCACCCGAACCACCGCCACCTGCGGATGCTCGCCGCGGACCTCGTGTTCGTGCTGCCGGGCGTCAACGAGCTGGCCCGCAAGGCCGGCCACACGCTCGCCTGCAACGAGGACGCCCAGGCGCTGCTGGAGCGCGGCGAGGTCGTCGGGGTGTGGCCGGAGGGCTTCAAGGGCATCGGCAAGCCGTTCGCCGAGCGGTACAAGCTCCAGCGCTTCGGGCGCGGCGGGTTCGTCTCCTCGGCGCTGCGGGCGGGGGTGCCGATCGTGCCGTGCTCGATTGTCGGGGCGGAGGAGACGTACCCGATGATCGGCAACCTGAAGACGCTGGCCCGGCTGCTGGGCCTGCCGTACGTGCCGATCACGCCGACGTTCCCGTGGCTGGGCCCGCTCGGCGCGGTGCCGCTGCCGACGAAGTGGACGATCCAGTTCGGCGAGCCGATCGCCACCGACGGGTACCCGGCCGAGGCGGCGGACGATCCGATGCTGGTCTTCGACCTGGCGGACGAGGTGCGGGAGACCATCCAGCACACGCTCTACAAGCTGCTGGTGCAGCGGCGCTCGGTGTTCTTCTAGCCCGGTTCCCCTGGTGCTGTGGCCCCTTGCGGCGCTGTGGCTCTGTGGCTCTTCCGACGCCAGGACGACGGCCGAGGGCCCGGCGGGTTCGCCCCGCCGGGCCCTCGGCCGTCGTGTGCCGGCCCGGTGCGTCAGCCGCCGAGGATCCGCAGCCCGGGCAGCAGCCCCGGGATGAGCGGGGGCACGTCGACGCCCTGCTGCTGGCCGCCGGTGGCGGCGCTGGGCGTGGCGGTCGGCTGCTGCTGCGACTGGCCGCCGGGCGCCGCGTCGGTGCTGGGCGAGGGCTGCTGCTTGGCGCCGGTGAGCCCGTTGGTGAGGTTGCCCACCAGCCCGTTGACGGCGTCGGGAGCGCTGCTGGGCAGGCTCCCGGTCAGGCCGTTGCCCTTGGCGCCGGTGCCGCCGGGCAGGAGCGTCCCGGCGCCGACCGAGGGGTGCTCGGTGCCGCCGGGCCGGTTGCCGCCGGCCGTGCCGGTGCTGCCGCCCTGGGCGGGTGCGCCCGGTGCGGTGCCGGTGGCGCCCGACGGCGCCGGGCCGGTGCCACCGGGGTTCGGGCCGGCGGTGTCGCCGCCCGCTCCCGCGTCGGCCGGTGCACCGCCGGGGGCGGTGGGCTGGGCCAGGCGCAGGGGCGCGACGTCCTCGCTTATGTCGTCGAAGAGCTGGTTCACCAGGTGGGCCTGCGGCGTGAGTTGGGAGGGCAGTCGCCCCTCCAGCTCGGTCCAGCGACCGTCCTCGTCGTGGGCGAAGCCGGCCAGTGTCCGCATCGGGTCGAGCGAGCCGTTGCTCCGGTAGACCGAGCGCAGCAGGTCGCGGCCCTTGATGGCGTCGGCGTGCATGTCGTCCAGTGCGCGGCGGACCTGGTCGACGGTGCCCGGGCTGAGTGCGCCCGCCCCGTCGGTGCGGCCCACCAGGCTCTTGGCCTCCTTGAGCCGGGTCGCGGCGTTGTCGAGGAGCAGTTCGCCGCGCTCGGAGTCGGAGCCCGCCAGGTCGAGCCGGAGTCCTTCGAGGCCGCGCTTCATGCCGTACAGCGTGTCCCCCGGGAGGGCACTGGTGCTGGCGGCGGCGGCGCCCGCGAGGCTGCCGACGGCGAGGCCGGCGACGAGGCCGCCGATCGCGAAGCGGCGGCTCCAGCGGCCGCGCGGGGCCGTTCGGACCGCGCGGTGCCGGCGCTGGCGGGGCACCGCGGCGCCCGGTCCGCCGGCGAAGGCCTGCTCGAACGCGGCCATCAGCTGGGCGCGTTGGACGGTCCGTACCTCCGGGTCGAGTGCCGGGCCGGGCAGTGTGCCCAACGCGCCCGCCAGGCCGACCAGTTCGGCCATCGCGGCGGAACTCTGGCCAGTGGTAGCGGTGTTGGCCGATTCGGCGTCGGCCGTGCCGCCTTGCTCTGCCTGGTGGGCCTCCAGCGCCTCGGCGAAGGCCTTCGCCCGTCGGTGCTCCAGCACGTTTGCCGTCACGGGCCACACCTCCCTTCGTCGTTGTCGACACCCCGGCCTGCCGGACGGTTGCCCCGGCGGGCCAAAGCCACTCCATCGGGTGACGGGTCGCAATTCGGCTTGACCGTACGCGTGGTGGCGGCTTGCACATTGGCCAACGAGCGGTGCGGGTGGTCGGTTACGCACGACTGATCATCGGACCGACCGTTCACCCGGACGTGGGGGGGGGGCGGGGGCGGGGGGGGGGGGCGGGGCGCGGGGGGGGGGCGGGGGTGGGCGGGCGGGCGGCCCCCGCGGCCCCCCGCCCCCCCCCGGCGGGGCGGCGAGGCG
>NZ_JBHWGD010000027.1:0-10257 GCF_042733235.1 Kitasatospora sp. NPDC059722 | reverse complement strand
CGCGGGGCGGGGGCCGTCATGCACAGCGCCCCCGGGGGGGGCGGGGCGGCGGACACCCCACCAATAAAGATCGCCCCCAGCCTCCCCCCCTATCTGCCCCCCCCCCACCGGTGGTGACGGACCGACGGCTCGGGCCCGGTGGGGTATCTCCCCGTCGGCGCCGCACGCGGCCGCCGCTGCCCGCACGGCCGTGCGCCTCATCGCGCGTCGGGCGGGAGCAGGCGGGCCAGGGTGCGGACGGCCCGGTACTGCAGCGTCTTGATGGCGCCCTCGTTCTTGCCCATGATCCGCGCCGTCTCGGCCACCGAGAGCCCTTGCAGGAAGCGGAGCGTGACGCACTCCTGCTGCTGCGGGTTGAGCCGGCGCACCGCGTCGAGCAAGGCCGCGTTGGAGAGCGACTCCAGGACCGACTCCTCCGGGCTGCGCTCGCACTCGTTGGAGTCGAGCATCTCGCCGGTGGTGACCTCCAGCCGGAAGCGGCTGGACTTGAAGTGGTCGGCGACCAGGTTGCGGGCGATCGTCACGAGCCAGGCGCCGAAGTCGCGGCCCTGCCAGGTGAAGGTGCCGATCCGGCGCAGGGCGCGCAGGAACGTCTCGCTGGTGAGGTCCTCGGCGGTGGCCCGGCTGCCGACCCGGTAGTAGATGTACCGGTAGACGGTGTCCGAGTAGTGGTCGTAGAGGCGCCCGAAGGCCTCGCTCTCGCCGGCCTGGGCCCGCTCGACCAGCTCCATGATCGGGTTGTGCTCGGTCTCGTAGCCCGGGGTGGGCGCGGTGCGCGTCCGGCTGCGGCCGACGCCGGTGGTGCCGGTGCGGCCGCGGGAGCCGGTGCCGGCCGAGCCGGCCGCGGTGGTGCGCAGCGCGAGCCCGGGGGCCGGCTGGGGCCCGAGTGCCGCCCCGGCCGGGACGAGCTGGGGCGAGACGGCGAGCTGGCTGAGGAGCAGGCTGCGCAGCAGGTCGAGGCCGGTGGAGATCTGCCGGGTGGTGACCGGGCGACCGCGGAGGCCGGTGCGGGGGCGCAGGGGCGCGGACGACGGGCGGGAGGGTGCAGGCGCGTCGTTCCGGACGGGTGGGTACACGGGACTCCCAGAGGCAGAACTGTGGACGGATCACCTCCGCCTGCGCGGAGAGCACGCCACCATGGCCCGTTCGGACGGGGCGGTCGGGTGACGCGCATCCAGGAGAGAATAACGCTTTGTGCAATGACAGCTACACCGTGTGGTCGAAGTGGTCGCTTGGGATCCATTTCGCGTGCATATTCGGCTGACACTGACCGATCGTGTCACCGTTCATCCGGCCCAACGTGACCGAACGAGCGCTCAGGGTGACCAATTCGGCGGTCCGGTGGGCGGTTTCCCTGCCTTGGGGCTCGGTAATCGCCGACTTTCCCGGTCTGGCGAACGATCAGAACCGGTCAGCGGGTATCAGGTTCGGGCAACGGGGTCGGACGGCCCTGCCGTGGACCGGAGTTCGCCCGTACGAGGGGCCAGGTCAGCGGCCCTGTTGACGTCTGGTCACCCGTGAAGGGGAAGGCCGTGCGAGGGAGTTCGGAGCGGCTCCGACGGCAACTCGCGCGCGTCGGGGAGTGGCGGAACGTGCGCGGGATCACGCGCGGCGGCGCCGCCGGTGCAGCGCGACCCCGGCGGCCGTCGCGCCCGCGAGCACGCCGAGCGCGGCCGCGGCCGGCAACCCGATCCTGGCCGCCTTCCGCCCGGTGCGGAAGTCCCGCACCCGCCAGCCCTGGGCGCGCGCGTGCCGGCGCAGCGCGCCGTCCGGGTTCACCACGTACGGGTGGCCGACCAGGGAGAGCATCGGGATGTCGTTGGCCGAGTCGCTGTACGCGGCGCAGCGGTCGAGGTCGAGCCGCTCGCGTCTGGCGAGCGCGGAGACCGCGGCGGCCTTGGCGGGGCCGTGCAGCAGCTCGCCGACCAGCCGGCCGGTGTAGAGCCCGTCGCGGGCCTCGGCGACGGTGCCGAGCGCTCCGGTCATGCCGAGCCGCCGGGCGATCACCCGGGCCACCTCCAGCGGGGCGGCGGTGACCAGCCAGACCCGCTGGCCGGCGTCGAGGTGCATCTGGACCAGGGCGCGGGTGCCGGGCCAGATCTTGTCGGCGACGACGTCCTCGAAGACCTCCTCGCAGAGCGCCTCCAGCTCGGCGGTGGCCTTGCCGGCGACGAGGCCGAGCGCGGTGTGCTGGGCGTCCGAGATGTGGTCCGGGTCCTCGGCGCCGTGCAGCCGGAACCAGGCCTGCTGCCAGGCGAAGCGGGCGATGTCGCGGCGGGTGAGGAAGCCGTGGCGGTACAGGCCGACGCCGAGGTAGAAGATCGCGGCGCCGCGCAGGATGGTGTTGTCGCAGTCGAAGAAGGCGGCGGCGTGCGGGTCCCCGGGCTCGGGGGTGTGGTTGCCTGCGGGTGCCTTGGGGGCCTTCCCGGGCCTGCCGGTGGCCGCACCGGGGGCCGTGGTGGGTGCGCCGGGGGTGTCGGCGGCGGTGTCCGCGAGGGCTCCGGCCGGCTCGGGCTCGGCGCGCAGGGCGGCCTCCGCCGCCTCGGCCGCGGCCTCGCCCGCGAGGGCGGTCAGCTCGGTGGTGGGGCGCCTTGCGCGGGTGAGCCTTCGGAGCACGGCCATGTCATCGAGCATAGCCAGCCGGGCGCGCAGCGGCCGTGACGGCGGCGTGCCCGTGCGGTGAACAGAGCGCTGCGCGGCCGGGCGCGGGGCCGCCGCGGGCGGGGCGGACAATGGCCGGGTGAGCCCACTGCTGCGACGTGACAAGAGCCCGAAGCCGTCCCCGGCGGACCGTACCGTGACCCTGGTCGGCAAGCCCGGGTGCCACCTGTGCGACGACGCCCGGGAGGTGATCGTCCGGGTGACGGGGGAGCTGGGCGCGGCCTTCGAGGAGAAGGACATCACCCAGGACGAGGAGCTGTACCGGCTGTACTGGGAGCAGATCCCGGTGACGCTGATCGACGGCCGCCAGCACGACTTCTGGCGGGTGGACGAGCGCCGCCTGCGCGCCGCGCTGGGCGGCTGACCCCCCTCCGCCGCCTTTTCCCGGGCTCCGGCCGTCCCCCCCCGCCGACCGGCGGGGGCGAGTCGCCGAATCGTTGCCAAACCCACTCCGAACCGGCGATGTCGGAGCGTGTTCGTCGGCTTACGATCGAACTCGTTTGCGCCCGTGGGGGGCTGAGCACACGAGGAGTGCCGCCATGCTTCCCGGTCCCACCCCCGCGCCCTCCGAAGCCCCGGACGGTGCCGGGGCCCAGGGCTTCGCCGTGGTGGACGTGGAGGCGACCGGCCGGAGCCCGTGGCGGCACCGGGTGGTCGAGATCGCGGTGGTCCTGCTGGACGGCGAGCTGCACCCGGAGGGCGAGTTCGCGACCCTGCTCGACCCGCTGGGCCCGGTCGGCCCGACCCACGTGCACCGCATAAGCCAGGCGGACGTCGAGGGCGCCCCGCGCTTCCGGGAGATCGCGCCGCGGCTGCTGGAGCTGCTGGCCGGCCGGGTGCTGGTGGGGCACCACGTGAGCTGCGACCACGCCTTCCTGGACCGTGAGTTCGCCCGCATCGGCGTGCCGCTGCCGCCCGTCCCGCTGCTGTGCACGATGCGGCTGGCCCGCGCGCTCCTGCCGGAGGCCCGCGGCCACGGCCTGGCGGCCTGCGTGGAGGCGGCCGGCCTCGGCTGGTACCCGGCGCACACCGCGCTCGGCGACGCCCGGGTGACCGCCGAGCTGCTGCGCCACTGCGTGGGCGTCCCGGGCGGCCCGCCGGACGACCTGGCGCCGGACGACCTGGCGGGGGCGCTGCGCGAGGCGGCCCTGGTGCCGTGGCCGCGGCTGGGCCGGGCCCGTTCCCGCCCGTCCGGGGCGGCCGTCCCGCTGCTGCGCCGGGAGGCGCCGTACGGCCCGTGGCTGCCCGGGGTACCGGCCCCGGCCGTGGTCCTGACGGACTGCGGTGCTATGGGTTCGACGGCGTGATGCGCATCACTGTGCGGGGACAAATCGGACACCATCTTTGTGCACACGTTCACAAACGCATAGCCTGGCTGCCAAAGCCCAGCTTCACCCACAGGAGCACCGTGGCAATCGGCCGATCACCACAGAGCAGTTCGCAGACGCCCGACCAGGGCGCCACGCGCCGACCCTCGCGTGCCCGGGGCATCCCGGAGGCGACCGTCGCCCGCCTGCCCCTCTACCTGCGGGCCCTCACCGCGCTCTCCGAGCGCTCGGTGCCGACCGTCTCCTCCGAGGAGCTGGCCGCCGCGGCCGGGGTCAACTCCGCCAAGCTGCGCAAGGACTTCTCCTACCTCGGCTCCTACGGCACCCGCGGTGTCGGCTACGACGTCGAGTACCTCGTCTACCAGATCTCCCGCGAGCTCGGCCTGACCCAGGACTGGCCGGTCGTCATCGTCGGCATCGGGAACCTCGGCCACGCCCTCGCGAACTACGGCGGCTTCGCCTCCCGCGGTTTCCGGGTCGCCGCCCTGCTGGACGCCGACCCGAACGTCGTCGGTTCCACGGCGGCCGGGCTGCCGGTGCGCCACATGGACGAGCTGGAGTCGATCGTCGAGAGCCAGCACGTCTCGATCGGTGTCATCACCACCCCGCCCGGTGCCGCCCAGCAGGTCTGCGACCGCCTGGTCGAGGCCGGCGTCACCAGCATCCTCAACTTCGCCCCGACCGTGCTGACCGTCCCGGACGGCGTGGACGTGCGCAAGGTGGACCTCTCCATCGAGCTGCAGATCCTGGCCTTCCACGAGCAGCGCAAGGCCGGCGAGGAGCCCGACCGCACCGAGTCGGTGCTGGACCGTGCCCCCGGCCCGGTCCGCGCCGCGGCCGCCAAGCTGCGCCGCGCGGCCGGCGGCAACGGCAAGGGCCGCGCCGAGACCACCGCCAAGGACCAGGCCGAGCAGGCCAAGGGCAAGCCGGCCAAGGGCGGCGAGGGCGATCTGTCCGCGGTGATGCCCGCATGAACACGAAGATCTGTGGGGGGCGGGCGTGAGTCTTCTCGTCGTAGGACTGAGCCACCGGACGGCCCCGGTCGGCGTGCTGGAGCGCGCCGCGCTGACCGGTGACGCGCCGACCCGGCTGCTGCACGACGCCGCGGCCACCGCGACCGTCGCCGAGGCCGCGCTGCTCAACACCTGCAACCGGATCGAGCTGTACGCGGACGTCGACAAGTTCCACGCCGGCGTCGCCGAGCTGTCCCTGCTCCTGGCCCACCACAGCGGCGTGGACCTGGAGGAGCTGACCCCCCACCTCTACGTCCACTACGAGGACCGCGCCGTCCACCACCTCTTCTCGGTGGCCTGCGGCCTGGACTCGATGGTCGTCGGCGAGGGCCAGATCCTCGGCCAGCTGCGCGACGCGCTCGCCAAGGCCCAGGAGGAGCACACCGCCGGGCGCGACCTGAACGAGCTGTTCCAGCAGGCGCTGCGGGTCGGCAAGCGGGCGCACAGCGAGACCGGCATCGACAAGGCCGGCCAGTCGCTGGTGACCTTCGGCCTGGAGCAGGTCGCGGCCGGCGCGGGCGAGATCGCCGGCAAGCGGGCCCTGGTGGTCGGCGCCGGCTCGATGAGCTCGCTGGCCGCCGCGACCCTGGTCCGCTCCGGCGTCACCGACCTGCTGGTCGCCAACCGGACGCCCGCGCGCGCCGAGCGCCTGGTCGAGATCCTCGGCCCGGGCGTGGCCCGCACCCTCGACCTGGCCAAGGTGCCGCAGGCGCTGGCCGACGTCGACCTGGTGATCTCCTGCACCGGCGCGGCCGGCGTGGTGATCCGCACCGAGGACGTCGCCGCCGCGGTCGCCCTGCGCCGGGCCGAGCAGCCGCTCGCCCTGCTGGACCTCGCGATGCCGCGCGACGTCGACCACGCGGTGCACGAGCTGCCCGGCGCCCTGCTGGTCGACCTGGAGAGCCTCTCGCACGCGCACGCCGCCAGCCCCGGCGCGGGCGACGTGGACGCCGTCACCCGGATCGTCGCGGACGAGGTCACCGCGTTCGGCGCCGCCCAGCGGGCCGCCCGGATCGCGCCGACCGTCGTCGCGCTGCGGTCGATGGCCTCCGACGTCGTCGCCGCCGAACTCGGCCGGCTGGACTCCCGGCTGCCCGACCTGGACGAGCGCTCGCGCGCCGAGATCACCCAGACCGTCCGGCGGGTCGTCGACAAGCTCCTGCACGCACCCACCGTGCGGGTCAAACAACTCGCCGCCGAGCCCGGCGGCGCCTCCTACGCGGACGCCCTGCGCGAACTGTTCGACCTCGACCCGGCGGCCGTGCACGCCGTGTCGGGCACGCCCGTCGGCGGCCGGCCCCAGCCCTCGGGCGGGAGCGCCGGATGAACCGTCAGCCATCCCACGAGTACCACCGGGACGATCACCTCATGAATGGTCAACCGATCACGGAGCAGGCTCCGGCCGCCCCCGCCCTGCGGCTCGGCACCCGGCGCAGCGCGCTCGCCATGGCCCAGTCGGGCATGGTCGCCCGCGAGGTGACCAGGCTCACCGGGCGCGCCGTCGAGCTGGTCGAGATCACCACCTACGGCGACACCTCGCGCGAGGCGCTGGCCCAGATCGGCGGCACCGGCGTGTTCGTCTCCGCGCTGCGCGACGCGCTGCTGGAGGGCCGGATCGACTTCGCCGTGCACTCGCTGAAGGACCTGCCCACCGCCGCCCCCGAGGGCCTGGTGCTGGCCGCCGTCCCCGAGCGCGAGGACGTCCGCGACGCCCTGGTCGCCCGCGAGGGCCTGGCCCTGGACGAACTGGTGGAGAAGCTGGCCGGCGCCGGCCGCCCGGCCCGGATCGGCACCGGCTCCCCGCGCCGGATGGCCCAGCTGAACGCCTGGGCCGCCGCCCGCGGCGCCGCCCTGGAGACCGTCGCGATCCGTGGCAACGTGGACACCCGGATCGGCTATGTCACCAAGGGCGAGCTGGACGCCGTGGTGCTCGCCACCGCGGGCCTGAACCGGCTCGGCCGCAGCGCCGAGATCTCCCAGCACCTCGACCCCGAGCTGATGATCCCGGCCCCCGGCCAGGGCGCGCTCGCCATCGAGTGCACCAGCGCCGACACTGACCTCGCCGCCGCGCTCGCCGCCCTCGACCACGCCCCCACGCGGGTCGAGGTGGCCGCCGAGCGGGCGCTGCTGGCCGCCCTGGAGGCCGGCTGCTCGGCGCCGGTGGCCGGGCTGGCCACCTGGGGCCGGCCGAACGAACTGCGGCTGGAGGGCGTGGTCGGCACCACCGACGGCGCCACCCTGCTGAAGATGTCCGCCAACGGTCCGATCGTCCTCGACGAGACCGCCGAGCAGCAGGCGACGGCCCTCGGCCGCGCGCTGGCCGCCCGGCTGCTCGACGCGGGCGCGGCCGCCCTGATGGGGGAGCGAGCCCGATGAGCGAGCGAAGCGAGCGAATCATGAAGAGTTGCGCGTTTCGCGAAGAGACCGCCGAGCGCAGCGAGGTGGGCGCATGAGCCCCACCGCCGCCACCGACATCCCGTTCCCGGGCGGCCAGTCCGCCACCGGACGGTGCACCTTCCTGGGCGCGGGCCCCGGGGACCCGGGGCTGCTGACCCTGCGCGCGGTCGAGGTGCTGTCCTCGGCCGACGTCCTGGTCGCCGATCCGCTGACCGCCGCCGCCGTGCGCAGCCACTGCCCGGCCGGAGTGCAGGTGCACACCCCCGGCGCCGAGGGCGTCGAGCTCGACCTGGCCAAGCTGGTCGCCGAGGCCGTGCGGGCCGGCAAGCACGTGGTCCGCACCGTCGACGGCGACCCGGGCCTGGACGGCTGCGCCGCCGAGGAGATGCTCAGCTGCGCGGGCGACGGGATCGCCTTCGAGGTGATCCCGGGCGTCGCCCAGTCGGTCGGCGTGCCGGCCTACGCGGGCGTCCCGCTGCGCGGCTCCGCCGGTGCGGACGTGCGCTTCGTCGACGGCGCAGCGCTGCTGGCCGGCGGCCCGGTCGACCTGGGCGCGCCGGAGACCACCCTGGTGGTCCGCACGACGCTGGGCCAGCTGCCCGCGACCGCCGCCGCACTGGTCTCCAACGGCCGCAAGCCGGAGGCGGCGCTGAGCGCGACGCTGTCCGGCACCACCACGCGCCAGCGCACCTTCACCTCGACCCTGTCCGGCATCGCGGCCGACCTGAAGGCCGCCCGGGTGCTGCCCTCGCCGGTCTCGGCCCCGGTCGACCCGGCCACCTCGGTGATAGCCGTGGTGGGCGAGCAGGTCGCCCACCGCGCCTCGCACTCGTGGTTCGAGACCAAGCCGCTGTTCGGCTGGAACGTCCTCGTGCCGCGCACCAAGGAGCAGGCCCACGGCCTGTCCGAGCAGCTGCGCTCGTACGGCGCGGTGCCGCAGGAGGTGCCGACCATCGCGGTCGAGCCGCCGCGCACCCCGCAGCAGATGGAACGGGCCATCAAGGGCCTGGTGACCGGCCGCTACGAGTGGATCGCGTTCACCTCGGTGAACGCCGTCCGCGCGGTCCGGGAGAAGTTCGAGGAGTACGGCCTGGACGCCCGCGCGTTCGCCGGCATCAAGGTCGCGGCGGTCGGCGAGACCACCGCGCAGGCCCTGGTGGACTTCGGCGTGAAGCCGGACCTGGTGCCCTCCGGCGAGCAGTCCGCGGCCGGCCTGCTGGAGGACTGGCCGCCCTACGACCCGGTGTTCGACCCGATCGACCGGGTGCTGCTGCCGCGCGCCGACATCGCCACCGAGACCCTGGTGGCCGGCCTGGTCGAGCTCGGCTGGGAGGTCGACGACGTGACGGCGTACCGCACGGTGCGCGCCTCGCCGCCGCCGGCCGAGACCCGCGAGGCGATCAAGGGCGGCGGCTTCGACGCGGTGCTCTTCACCTCGTCCTCGACCGTGCGCAACCTGGTCGGCATCGCCGGCAAGCCGCACAACGTCACCGTCATCGCCTGCATCGGCCCGGCCACCGCGAAGACCGCCGAGGAGCACGGCCTGCGGGTCGACGTGATGGCCCCGGCCCCGTCGGCGGCCGCGCTGGCCCAGGCGCTGGCAGACTTCGGGGCCAAGCGCCGCGACACCGCGACCGCTGCCGGTGAGCCGGTCTACCGGCCCAGCGAGCGCCGCCCGGGCTCGCGCCGCAAGGCCCGCTGACCCCTGTCCGGGACCCGGGGGCGGCGATCCCGTCGCCCCCGGAGCTGCACCACCGTTCGGAGAGAGAAGCCGTGTCCGCTGAATTCCCGTACGTTCGCCCCCGCCGGCTGCGCCAGAGCCCGGCGATGCGCCGTCTGGTCGCCGAGACCCGGCTGCACCCGGCGGAGCTGATCCTGCCGCTGTTCGTCCGCGAGGGCGTCAGCGAGCCCGTCCCGGTCGGCTCGATGCCGGGCGTCGTCCAGCACACCCGGGACACCCTGCGCAAGGCCGTGGTCGAGGCCGCCGAGGCCGGGGTCGGCGGCGTCATGCTGTTCGGCGTCCCGCTCGTGCAGGACGCGATCGGCAGCGAGGGCACCAACCCGGACGGCATCCTCCAGCAGGCGATCCGGGACGTCGTCTCCGAGGTCGGCGACTCCCTGGTGGTCATGTCCGACCTGTGCCTGGACGAGTACACCGACCACGGCCACTGCGGCGTGCTGGCCGCCGACGGCAGCGTGGACAACGACGCCACCCTGGAGCGCTACGCCGAGATGGCCCGGGTCCAGGCCGACGCGGGCGTCCACCTGGTCGGCCCGTCCGGCATGATGGACGGCCAGATCGGCGTCGTCCGCCGGGCGCTGGACGAGGCCGGGCACCAGGACACCGGCATCCTCGCCTACACCGCCAAGTACGCCTCGGCCTTCTTCGGCCCGTTCCGCGAGGCGGTCGGCTCCTCGCTCAAGGGCGACCGCAAGGCCTACCAGCAGGACCCGGCCAACGCCCGCGAGTCGCTGCGCGAGCTGGAGCAGGACCTCGCCGAGGGCGCGGACATGGTGATGGTCAAGCCGGCCATGGCCTACCTGGACATCCTGCGCCAGGTCGCCGACGCCTCGCCGGTCCCGGTCGCCGCGTACCAGGTGTCCGGGGAGTACGCGATGGTCGAGGCCGCGGCGGCGAACGGCTGGATCGACCGGGAGCGGATGATCATGGAGACGCTCACCTCGATCCGCCGGGCCGGCGCCCAGCAGATCCTCACCTACTGGGCGGTCGAGGCCGCCGCGATGCTCAAGTAGCCGTCGTTACCCGCCCGCTCGCCTCCGGGCGCGCCCTTCGGCTCGGGGCGGGGACGGGGGTGTGGGTGGAGGAGGCAACACCCCCCGCGGCGGAGAGGCCGGCC
>NZ_JBHWGD010000026.1:83219-99243 GCF_042733235.1 Kitasatospora sp. NPDC059722 | reverse complement strand
CGGGGCGGGGGGGCCGCGCCCCCCCCCCGGGGCGCGCCCCCCCCCCCGGACCACCGCGCACGATCGGAACCCGCATGCCCCGCACCACCCGCACCACCCGCCTGGCCGGCGCGGCCGCCGTCGCCCTGGCCGCCGCCCTCACGCTGACCGCCTGCGGGTCCTCCGGCGGCGGCTCGACCGCCGCCAAGGTGACGCAGCAGAAGGACGCGACGCCGTACGAGGGCACCAAGCTCGCCAAGAACTTCGAGAAGCCGGACCTGACGCTGACCGACACCTCCGGCCAGCCCTTCGACCTGCGCCAGCGCACCAGCGGCAAGAGCCTGCTGCTGTTCTTCGGCTACACCAGCTGCCCGGACGTCTGCCCGACCACCATGGGCGACATCGGCGTCGCCATGAAGGGCCTCTCCCCCGAGGAGCGGCAGAAGATCGACGTCGTGTTCGTCTCCACCGACCCGCAGCGCGACACGCCCAAGGTGCTGCGCACCTGGCTCGACTCGATGGGCAGCGACTTCATAGGCCTCACCGGCGACCTGGAGAAGGTCAAGACCGCCGCCAGGTCGCTCGGCATCATGATCGAGGACCCGGTGGTCAACGCCGACGGCACCGTGACCTCCACCCACGGCGCGCAGGTGCTGGCCTTCCTCCCCTCGGACGACAAGGCGCACGTGCTGTACATGAGCGGCACCGAGGTGAAGACCTACCAGCACGACCTGCCGCTGCTCGCCAAGGGGGTCGCGGCATGACGATGCTCGGCTTCCGCCGGACCGCGCTCACCGGCGCGGTGCTGGCGACGGCCCTGGGCGGCGGCGCCTTCCTGGCCGCCTGCGGGGCGGGCGGCCAGGACGGTGCCGCCGGCGGGGCGGCCAGGCTGAGCGTCGCCGACTCCTACATCCCGCTGCCCCCGGCGGGCGGGATGGCGGCCGGCTACCTGACCGTGCGCAACGACGGCGGCGAGGACCAGCTGGTCAAGGTGACCAGCCCGGGCGCCGGATCGGTCACCATGCACCAGTCGACGGCGTCGACCATGGAGCAGGTCGACCGCCTGGACGTGCCCGCGCACGGGGCGCTGCAGTTCACCCGGGGCGGCACCCATCTCATGATCATGGGTTGGCAGAAGGCCCCGGCCCTCGGGGACGAGCTGGAGCTCGACCTGACCTTCGCCAAATCCGGCACCATCTCCGTCAAGGTGCCGGTCAAGGAGCTCACCTACCGTCCCGGCCAGAGTTAGGGTCCGCCAGCATGGAGAAGGCCTCGCACCGCCGGATCGCAGCCCCGCGCACCGCCCCCCGCCGCATCGCCGGCCTGCTCGGCCTGCTCGGCGCGCTGTTCGCGCTGATGCTCGCCGGCGCCGTCCCGGCCTCCGCGCACGCCACCCTGGAGTCCACCGACCCGCACCAGAACTCGGTGCTCGCCACCGCCCCGCAGGCGGTCACGCTGACCTTCAGCGAGGGCGTGTCGCTCTCCGGCGACTCGGTCCGGGTGCTCGACCCGGCCGGCAAGGCGGTCGACACCGGCAACCCGGGGCACGCCGACGGCAGGACCGACACGGCCAGGGTCGGGCTCAACCCCGGCCTCGCCAACGGCACGTACACGGTGGCCTGGCGGGCCGTCTCGGAGGACTCCCACCCCGTCGGCGGCGCGTTCACCTTCTCCATCGGCGCGCCCTCGGACACCTCGGTGTCCGCCACCGCGCTCCAGGGCGCCAAGGCGGACGGCGTGGTCGCCGCGCTGTACGGCACCGGGCGCACCGTCGCGTACGTCGCGTTCGCACTGCTCGCCGGCGCCGCCGCGTTCACGCTGATCTGCTGGCCCGCCGGGGTGGCCCGGCGCTCGGTGCAGCGGCTGCTGATGACCGGCTGGGTGGCACTGCTGGTGTCCACCGTCGCGGTGCTGATGCTGCGCGGGCCCTACGAGCGCGGCTCGGGGATCGGGCAGGCCCTCGACCTGTCGCTGGTGCGCACCACGCTGGACGAGCGGATCGGCACCGCGCTGGCCGCCCGGCTGCTGCTGCTCGCGGCGAGCGGGGTGTTCCTGTCGCTGCTGGTCGGCCAGTTGGGGCAGCCGGGGCCGGAGGGCGAGGACGAGCACGGCGACGGAGGCGACGACTCGAGCGCCGAGGCCCCCGGGGCCGCCGAGAACGCCGAGGCCGCCGAACTGCGCGAGCTGGAGCGGCGCGCCGCCCGGCGCCCGCAGCGCGAGGCCCGGATCGGGCTCGGCGTCGGCGGGCTGGTGCTGGCGGTCGCCCTCGCGGCGACCTGGGTCGGCGCGGACCACGCCTCGGTGGGCATCCAGGTCTGGCTGGCGCTGCCGCTCGGCCTGCTGCACCTGATCGCGATGGCGTTCTGGCTGGGCGGCCTCGCCTCGCTGCTGGTCGCGCTGCGCGAGGGCGTCGGCGCGGAGGTCGTCGACCGCTTCTCCAAGATCGCGTTCGGCTCGGTCGCGGTGCTCGTCGTCACCGGCGTCTACCAGTCCTGGCGCGGCCTCGGCAGCTGGGGCGCACTGACCGGCACCGAGTACGGGCGGCTGCTGCTGGTGAAGACCGGCTGCGTGGTCGCGATGCTCGGCGTCGCCTGGATCTCCCGCTCCTGGCTGGCCCGGCTGCGCTCGGCCCCGGCCGAGGCCGCCGAGGTCGAACCGGCCGAACTGCCGGAGCCGGTGGCCGTCGCGGCGCACTCCGAGGACCCGGTCCGCCGGGCCCAGCTGGAGCGCCAGCGGGCCGCCGTGGCGAGCGCCGGCCGGGCGCGCGGCCTGACCCCGACCCGGGCCGGGCTGCGCCGCTCGGTGCTGGTCGAGGCGGCGGTCGCGGTGGCCGTGCTGGTGGTCACCACGATGCTGACCAACTCCCCGCCCGGGCGGGTCGCGGGCGAGGTCGGGGCCGGGGGCGCCGCGGCGCCGGCGGCCGGCGGGGCCGCTCCCGCGCAGACCCAGCCGGGCCGCACCGTGGAGCTCAAGCTCCCGTACGACACCAAGGGCCGCACCCCGAACGCCAAGGGCACTGCGACGGTGACCGTCAACCCGGCGGGGACCGGCTCCAACGAGGTGAAGCTCGCGCTGGACGGCGCCGACGGCAAGCCGGTGGACGTCCCCGAGGTGCAGCTCGCCTTCACCCTGCCGGACCGCGACCTCGGCCCGCTGCCCGTGCCGCTGACCCCCGAGGGCACCGGCCGCTGGAGCGGCACCGCGCAGCTGCCGCTGGCCGGGGAGTGGGTGGTGTCGGTGCAGATCCGCTCCTCCGACATCGACCAGACCACCCCGACGAAGTCCCTGAAGATCGGCTGAGCATGACCGACAGCACCACCGGCAGCACCACCGGCAGCGCCACCGCGCGGACCGGCTTCACCCGGCGCGCCCTGCTCGGCACCGCCGGCGCGGGGCTGGTCGTCGGCGACGGCGCCGGGGTCGCCGGGGCGGTGGCCCTGGAGCCCCCGGCCGCCGGCGGCGGGCCGGGCGGCGGCCCGGCGCTCGGCGCGGCCCGGGTCCCGTTCTTCGGCGAGCACCAGGCCGGCATCCTCGAACCGCAGCAGGCCCGGGTCCAGCTCGCCGCCTTCGACCTGGCCGACGGCGCCGGGCGGGACGGGCTGCGCGGCCTGCTCCGGCGCTGGTCGCGCACGGCGGCCCGGCTGACCGCCGGGGAGCCGGCCGAGGAGTTCGAGAACCAGGTCGCGCTGGACGCCGGCCCCTGCTCGCTGACGCTCACCTTCGGCTTCGGGGCCGCCCTGTTCGACAAGGCCGGGCTGGCCGACCGCCGACCGGCCGCCCTCGAACCGCTGCCCGCCTTCCCCGGCGACGCGCTCGACCCGGCGCGCGGCGACGGCGACCTGTTCGTCCAGATCGGCGCCGACGACGCCCTCGTGGCCGTGCACGCCCTGCGGGTGCTCCAGCGCCAGGCGGCCGGGACGGCCTCGCTGCGCTGGCAGTGCGGCGGCTTCGCCCGCACCCCGGGCGCCACCCCGCACCCGATGACCGGCCGCAACCTGATGGGCCAGATCGACGGCAGCAACAATCCGAAGCCCGCCGACGACGGCTTCGCCGCCAAGGTGTTCGCCGCCGCCGGGGGCGACCAGCCGGCCTGGACGGCCGGCGGCTCCTACCTGGTGTTCCGGCGGATCCGGATGCTGCTCGACCACTGGGAGGCGCTGCCGGTGGACCGCCAGGAGCGGGTGATCGGGCGGCGCAAGTCGGACGGCGCGCCGCTCGGCACGCCCGCCGGGGCCGGGGAGCACGCCGCGGTGGACCTGTCCGCCCAGGACGGGGACGGCGCCCTGGCGATCCCCTCCGACGCGCACATCCGGGTCGCCGCACCGGCCTCCAACGGCGGCGCGGCCATGCTGCGGCGCGGATTCTCGTACCACGACGGCCTGTTGGCGGACGGTTCGCCGGACGCCGGACTGCTCTTCCTCGCCTTCCAGGCCGACCCGCGCAAGGGCTTCACCCCGGTGCAGCGCAAGCTGTCCCGCGGCGACGGCCTCTCCCGCTTCCTGCGGCACGAGGCGAGCGGCCTGTACGTCGTGCCGCCCGGCGCCCCGCAGGGCGGGTACGTGGGGCAGCAGCTGCTGGACGCCTGAACCCAGCGCCCGCCGCCGGCGCCGGGCGGCGCGACCGCCGAACTGCTGGACGGCGGCGGCGGATCCCGCCCATCGGAACGCTTTCCTGGGCGGGGAACGGAGTGGCTATGGTGGCTACTTCGACCTGACGAGACGGAGACGGCATGTCGGCCACCCGCTACACCTACCTCGGCCCGGCGGGCACCTTCACCGAGGCGGCCCTGCGCACCCTGCCCGAGGCGGCGACCCGGGAGCTGGTGCCGCTGGCCTCGGTGCCGCTGGTGCTGGACGCGGTGCGCGGCGGCGAGGCCTCCGGCGCCTTCGTGCCGATCGAGAACTCCGTCGAGGGCGCCGTCACCGCGACCAGCGACGAACTCGCCTCCGGCACACCGCTCATGATCTACCGTGAGGTGCTGCTGCCGATCTCCTTCGCGCTGCTGGTGCGCCCCGGCACGGAGCTGTCGGAGGTCAAGACCGTCACCAGCCACCCGGTGGCCCAGCCGCAGGTGCGGCGCTGGATGGCGGCCAACCTGCCGGACGCGCGGTGGGAGGCGGCCGCGTCCAACGCGGACGGCGCCCGGCTGGTGGCCGAGGGCCGCTACGACGGCGCGTTCGCGGGCGAGTTCGCGGCGCCGATCTACGGGCTGGACCCGCTGGTCAAGGAGATCGCCGACGCGCAGAACGCGACCACCCGGTTCGTCCTGGTCGGCAAGCCGGGGCGGGTCTCGTCGCCGACCGGGGCGGACAAGACCTCGATGGTGGCCTGGCTGCCGGACGACCACCCCGGTGCGCTGCTGGAGCTGCTCCAGGAGTTCGCGGTGCGCGGGATCAACCTGATGCGGATCGAGTCCCGGCCGACCGGCGAGGGGCTGGGCAGCTACTGCTTCCTCATCGACTGCGAGGGCCACCTGTCCGAGCGGCGGGTGGGCGAGGCGCTGATGGGCCTCAAGCGGATCTGCCCGCAGGTGCGTTTCCTCGGCTCCTATCCCCGCGCCGACCGGCAGGAGTCCTCGCACCGGCGGCCCGGGACCTCGGACGAGGATTTCGCGGCGGCGGCCGACTGGCTCTCGCGCGCCCTCGACGGCCGCGGCGACATCTGAGCGCCACCCTTTGTCTTTCTGACCTTTTCCGACCGTTTTCGCCCGGACCCTCCGGGCGGGGCGGGTGACCGCACCCGTCGTCCACAGGCGCGTCCGGACCCGGAACCCGCTGTCCACAGGGCCACCCGCTATCCACAGCCGAAAGTTATCCACAGGCCTGGGGATGAGTCGACAAACCGGTATAGCCACTGCGCAGAACGGTCAGATCATCGGTTTGCTTCGCAGAGTTGACTAATCGGACCAGAGTCACCCGCCTGCCAGCAAATCACCCGTTCCAGTGCTTCAATTCCCTCGCCCGAGAAGGTCGAATGAGGTTTGAAACCTCAATTCCTTGGTTCGACCGCCCGGAGGGCTGCGTTCCACAAGGATCCACAGCCTCGGCCCCACGCCTGTGGATAACTCACGTCCGGCGGGTTCCCCACAGGAGTTATCCACAGGCGGCGGTGAGTTATCCCCAGGGGAAAACCGGTACCGGTGGACGAGCCCCCGCCCGGTAGGCTTGGGCGCGTGATTGACCTTCGCCTGCTCCGTGAGGACCCTGACCGAGTGCGCGCCTCGCAGCGCGTCCGTGGCGAGGACGTCGACCTGGTCGACGCCCTCCTCTCCGCCGACGAGCGGCGCCGGTCCTCGGGCACCCGTTTCGACGAACTGCGCAGCGAGCAGCGACTGCTGGGCAAGCAGGTCGCCCAGGCCAAGGGCGACGAGAAGGCCGCCCTGCTGCAGCGCACCAAGGACCTGGCCGCCGAGGTCAAGGCCGCGGACGCCGAACAGGGCGCCGCCAAGGAGGAGGCCGACCGCCTGCTCCGCTCGCTGGCGAACCTCATCGACCCGGCCGCCCCGGTCGGCGGCGAGGAGGACTTCGTCACCCTGGAGGAGATCGGCACCCCGCGCGACTTCGCCGCCGAGGGCTTCGAGCCCCGCGACCACGTCGAGCTCGGCCAGATCCTGGGCGCGATCGACACCGAGCGCGGCGCCAAGGTCGCCGGTGCCCGCTCGTACTACCTGACCGGCGTCGGCGCGCTGCTGGAGCTCGCCCTGGTCAACATGGCCTTCGCGCAGGCGACCGCGGCCGGCTTCATCCCGATGATCACCCCGACCCTGGTCCGCCCGGCCGCCATGGACGGCACCGGCTTCCTGGGCCAGGCCGCCGAGAACGTGTACCACCTCAAGGAGGAGGACCGTTACCTCGTCGGCACCAGCGAGGTCCCGCTCGCGGCGTACCACATGGACGAGATCATCGAGGCCGAGAAGCTGCCGCTGCGCTACGCCGGCTACTCGTCCTGCTTCCGCCGCGAGGCCGGCACCTACGGCAAGGACACCCGCGGCATCATCCGCGTCCACCAGTTCGAGAAGGTGGAGATGTTCGTCTACACCACTCCCGAGGACGCCGAGAACGAGCACCGCCGCCTGCTCCAGTGGGAGAAGGACTTCCTCAACGCGCTGGAGCTGCCCTACCGGGTGATCGACGTCGCCTCCGGCGACCTCGGCGCCTCGGCGGCCCGCAAGTTCGACATCGAGGCCTGGATCCCCACCCAGGGCAAGTACCGCGAGGTCACCTCGACCTCCAACACCACCGAGTACCAGTCCCGCCGACTGGCCATCCGGATGCGCGAGGAGGGCAAGACCCGCCCGCTCGCCACCCTGAACGGCACGCTGGTCGCCGTCCCGCGCACCATCGTGGCGATCCTGGAGAACCACCAGCAGGCCGACGGCTCGGTGGTCGTGCCGGAGGCGCTGCGGCCGTTCCTCGGTGGGCGCACCGTCCTCGAACCGGTCGCCAAGTAGCCCGCACCACCAGCAACTCCCGGGAGACGCACGGCCCATGAGCACCACCAGCCCCAGCCCCGTCTCCCTCGGCGACGACGCCCCGCGCGGTGGCGGCCTGCCCTTCCGGCTGGTCGCCACCGACCTCGACGGCACCCTGCTGACCGGCGAGGAGACCGTCTCCGCGCGCACCCGCGCCGCCCTGGCCACGGCCACCGGCGCGGGCGCGCTGCACATCGTCGTCACCGGCCGCTCCGCCGTCTGGGCCCGGCCGGTGTTCGACGAGATCGGCTACACCGGGATAGCGGTCTGCGGCCAGGGCGCCCAGGTCTACGACGCCGGCGCGCACAAGCTGCTCACCTCGCTCACCCTGGACCGCCGGCTCGCCGCGCTCGCCATCACCAAGATCGAGGCCGAGACCGGCCCGCTGGCGGTGGCCGCCAACCAGGACGGGCTGGACGGCCAGGTCCTCGCCGGGCCCGGCTACGAGCTGCTGATCGGCTCCGACCTGCCGGTGGTCCGGGTCGAGCGGGACGAACTGCTCACCACCCCGATCAGCAAGCTCTACATCCAGCACCCCGGCCTGACCGACGACGCCCTCGCCGAGGCCGCCCGCCGCGTCGCCGGGGACCTGGTCGGCGTCGTCATGGCCGGCGCCGGCGTGGTCGAGCTGCTGCCGCTCGGCCTGTCCAAGGCCACCGGGCTGGCCGTCGCCGCCCGCCGCCTCGGGGTGCGCGCCGCCGACACCATCGCCTTCGGCGACATGCCCAACGACGTGCCGATGTTCGGCTGGGCCGCGCACGGCGTCGCGATGGCCAACGCCCACGAGGAGCTCCTGGCCGTGGCCGACGAGGTCACCGCGAGCAACGACGAGGACGGCGTGGCCGTCGTCCTGGAGCGCCTCTACCCGGCCCGCTGAGCGGCCGGGGCCTTCCCCGTCCCGGACCCGTCGCCGAACCTTCACCCCCAGTTGTAGGATGACCGGGCAAGCGGTTGTAGGATGACCGACGACCGATGGTGAAGAGCAGCGGAGGGAGCACCGGCATGACCAGCGACGGCAACAGCCTGCAGGCGGCCGGACGGCGCTCCCTCGTGGACACCGCCATCGACCAGCTGCGCGAGCAACTCGCGGGCGGCGCCTGGCCGGTGGGTTCGAAGATCCCCACCGAGCACGAGCTCGCCGAGCGGCTGCAGGTCGGCCGCAACACCGTCCGGGAGGCGATCCGGGTGCTGGTGCACGCCGGCATGCTGGTCTCCCGGCAGGGCGAGGGCACCTTCGTCCGCAGCACCAGCGACCCGGCGGCCGTCCTGCGCGGTGTCCAGCGCTCGGGCATCCGGGACGTCCTGGAGGTCCGCGCGGCGCTGGAGACCGAGGGCGCGCGCCTGGCGGCCCTGCGGCACACCCCCGAGGACATCGCCCGGATGCGGGCCGCGCTGGCCCGCGAGGCCGAGGTGATCGCGGCGAGCCCGGAGCGGACCGGCCGCGAGGCCACCGTCGAGCACGACCTGGAGTTCCACACCGCCGTCGTCGAGGCCGCGCACAACCCCGCGCTGGCCGAGGTCTACCGCTACTTCGGCGCCTCGGTGCGCGAGTCGATGCGGACGGCCTTCGGCGACCACGACATGCCCGAGGTGGTCGTCGCCACCCACGCGGCCCTGGTGGACGCGATCGAGAGCGGCGACCCGGACCGCGCCGAGGCGGCGTGTCGGGCGCTGCTCGCCGAGCCGATCGCGGCCGTCGAGCAGCTCATCGCGGCCATCGCGGCCCGGAAGTAAGGCCGGGGGCAGGGCCCACGCGCCCTTCCGCCGTCCGCACCGTCTCTCACCCCCGAAAGAACAGCACCCCCATGGCCGTCACCCGTGCCCAGCAGCCGGTTGTCACCTCCTCCGCCCCGCTCCCCGTCCGGTCCCGGCTGGCCCACCCGGCCCTGCTGCTGACCGGCATCCTGCTGGTCGCGCTGAACATGCGCGCCTGCCTCGCGGCGATCTCCCCGATGGTCGGCGAGATCCAGCGCACCTTCGGGCTGTCCACGACCGCGAGCGGCCTGATCACCACCGTGCCGGTGCTGTTCCAGGGCGTCGGCGCGCCGCTCACCCCCCGGCTGACCCGGCGCTTCGGCACCGAGCGCGTCGTGCTCGGCGCGGTGCTGGTGCTCGGCGCGGGCGTGCTGCTGCGGGTGCTGCCCTCGGTGGTGGCGCTGTACGCGGGCTGCGTGGTCATCGGCGTGGCGATCGCGGTGCTGAACGTCTCCATGCCGGGCCTGGTCAAGCGGGAGTTCCCGGAGCGGGCGGCGGCGATGACCGGCGTCTACTCGACCACGATGCTGGTCGGCGCGACCCTCGCGGCCGGGCTCTCGGTGCCGCTGGAGCACGCGCTGGGCGGCGGCTGGGAGGCCTCGCTGGGCGCCTGGTCGGTGCTCGCGCTGGTGGCGGCCGTGGCCTGGCTGCCGCAGGTGCTGCGCTCGCGCGACGAGCGGGCGGCGGCCGGCGCGGCCCCGGCCGCCGGACGGGCCGGCGCGAGCAAGCCGATCGAGGGCATCTGGCGGTCCGGACTGGCCTGGCAGATCAGCCTGTTCATGGGCATCTCGTCGCTGCTGGTCTACACCCTGGTGGCGTGGATGCCGACCATCCTGGCCGAGCACGGGATGGACCGCGGCCAGGCCGGCCTGGTCTTCGCCTTCTCCAACCTGCTGCAGGTGGTCGGCGCCTTCCTGGTGCCGCTGATCGCCGGCCGGATGACCAGCCAGCGCGCCCTCGCGGTGGCCATGGCCGGGCTGAACGGCCTCGGCATCGCCGTGCTGCTGGTCGCGCCGGTGTCGGGTGCCTGGGTCGCGGCGGCGATCCTCGGCGTCGCGCAGGGCGGTTCGCTCGGCCTCGGCTTGGCGTTCATCGTGCTGCGCACCGGCAGCGCGGCCGGCGCCGCCCAGCTCGGCGGCATGTCCCAGGCGATCGGCTACCTCGTCGCGGCGGCCGGTCCGGTCGGCGCGGGTGCGCTGCACCAGCTGACCGGCGGGTGGAGCGCGACGCTCGCACTGATGCTCGTCCTGGTCGCCGTGGTCGGCGCGGCCGGCTGGGGCGCGGGCCGCAACCGGACGCTCTGACCACCCGTTCGGACGTACGGGCCGGCCCCCGGCCGGCTCAGTCCTCGCCGGCCAGGGTCAGCCCGGCCAGCCGCACCGCGGCCAGCACGGTCGCGGCGACGGTGACCACCAGCAGCAGCGGCACGGCCACCCCGAAGGAGACGTCCGCGCCGATCGCGGTGTCCCCCGCCACCGTCTCGGCGACCGACCGGGCCCACTGCTGGACGCTCAGCGTGCGGGCGCCCGCCACGAAGTTGCCGACCAGCGACTCCCACACCAGCGCGTAGCCGAGACCGGCCACCACCGCGTGCCGGGTGACGACGCCGAGCAGCAGGAAGATCGCGCTGTACGCGGCCCCCGCGACCAGCGCCGCGACGGTGTAGCCGAGCGTGACGCCGTCCTTCGTGCCGTACAGCATCAAGCCCGCGAGCATGGTCGGGACGGCGGCGAACACCCACGTGGTGCCGATCGCGACGAACAGCTTGGTGGTGACGATCTCCCAGCGCGGCAGCGGCTTGGCGAGCAGGTAGACGATCGAGCCGTCGTCGATCTCGGTGGCGATCACGCCGGTGCCGACGACCAGCCCGAGGATCGGCACCAGGGTGCCGAGGCCGAGCTGGCCGAGGATCTTGACGGTCAGGTCGTGCCCGTCCCCGCTGGACCCGCTCGCGAGCGCCGAGACGAGCAGCAGCAGGGCGGGGACCACCAGCAGCAGGGCGCCGCGGCGGCGGCCCAGCAGGCCGCGCAGCGTCAGCCTGGCGACGGTCGGATTCATGGTCGGCCTTTCCCGATGGCGTGCTGAGGTCAGGCGGAGACGAGGTAGGAGAACACGCTCTCCAGCGACTCGTCCGCCGGGGCGACGGTGTACAGGGTGATGCCGGCCTGCCGGGCGACCCGGGGCAGCAGCATCGTGAAGCCCTGGAAGTTCACCGCCTGGATCCGCAGGGCCCGTTCGCGCTCGTCCACCTCGATGCCGGCGGTGGAGCCGTCGGCGATCAGGGCGGCGGCCAGCCGGCGGTCGTCGCTGGAGCGGACCAGGTAGCGGTGCGGGCGGTCGGTCATCAGGCGGCGGATCCGGCGGAAGTCGCCCGAGGCAGCGTGCCGGCCGGCCACCACGACCTCGATGTGCCGGGCGAGCTGCTCGACCTCCTCCAGGATGTGCGAGGAGAACAGGACGGTCCGGCCGTCCGCGCCGAACCGGCGCAGCAGGTCCATCAGCTGGAGCCGCTGGCGCGGGTCCATGCCGTTGAACGGCTCGTCGAGCAGCAGCACGGCCGGGTCGTGGACGAGCGCGGAGGCCATCTTGACCCGCTGCTTCATGCCCTTGGAGTAGGTGCCGGTCCTGCGGTCCTGGGCGTACTCCATCTCGACCAGGCCGAGGGCGCGGCGGGCGGCGGCGCCCGGATCGGGCAGGCCGTGCAGCTCTGCGTTGGCCAGTACGAACTCCCAGCCGGTCAGGTAGTCGTACATCGACTCCCGCTCGGGGACCAGCCCGATCTTCCGGTACACCTCCTGGTTGCGCCAGATCGGCGAGCCGTCCAGGGTGACCGTGCCGGTGGAGGGCGCGAGGAAGCCGCTCATCATGTGGATGAGGGTGGACTTGCCCGCGCCGTTCGGGCCGAGCAGGCCGGTGATCCCCGGGCCGATGGCCATGCTGATGTCGTTGACGGCGACCACGTTGCCGAACCAGCGCGAGACCTTGTCGATGGTGATGGTGGCCATTGCGTGCCCCTCCTGGGCTCTGCGGTCGTCGGACGCCGCGGGTGGATCAGACGCTGCGGTAGCGGCGCAGCAGCAGCCCGTACGCCCCGGCCGCCATCCCGGCGGCGACGACGAGGAACACGGCGGCGCCGAGCGCCCCGGGAGCGTGCATCCGGCCGACCGAGCCGCCGACGTCGAAGAGCTGGTTGGTCAGGCTCTCCACCAGGTCGTTCGGCGACAGCAGCGCGGCCCACTGGGCGGAGTCCGGGACGGTGACCTCGAAGCCGGTGCCGATCCGGGTCAGGATCGCCACGACCACCGAGCTGACCGCGAGGTAGCCCATGATCCCGGCCACCCCGAAGCCGCGGCGCGGGGTGGCGGCGGCGATCACCAGCGCGACCGAGGTCGGCACGAGCGCGTACAGCACGGCGGCCACCAGGCCGATCAGGAAGTGCTCGGTGTTGTGCGCGAAGTCCAGCCGGCCCAGCAGCGCGCCGACGTAGAGCACCACCAGGGGTGCCGCCATCAGCAGGAACTGGGCGCAGAACATCGCCGCGAACTTGGCCCGCACGTAGTCGCCGCGGGTGATCGGGCGGGAGAAGTACAGCGGGACGGTGTGGTACCTGAGGTCCCGGGAGAGGAGCACCGGCGTCTGCGAGGCCAGGAAGATCGAGACGATCAGGCCGAAGGCCGACAGGTAGCGCGGGTAGTCCAGCGGCAGCTGCGCGGCGTTGGTGAACAGCGCGATCGCGACCATGATGACGGCGGGCACGGTGAGCACGCCGAGCACCAGCATCGGCAGCACCTTGGACTTGCCGGAGCGCCCGAGGCCGTACGCGGCGCGCAGGCTCTGGGTGAACAGCGAGCGGGTCGCGTAGGCCCGGCCGAGGCGGGGGCCGGCGTAGCCGCGGTAGCCGATGTCGTGGATGACGCCGGCGTCGGCGGGCCTGCTCTCAGGAGGCATCGTCCGGACCTCCCTTGGACTCGTCCGTGAAGAGTTCGGCGACCCGGTGCCGGCGCTGTTCCAGCCGGACCAGGCCGAGGCCGAGGTCCGCGACGGTGTCGCGGATGGTGTCGTAGGTGTCGTCGCCGGCCAGCCGGACGAGGAGCACGTGCGAGCCGTCCGGGGTGGCGGACAGGCCCGCGGCGGTGAGGCGTTCGAGGACGGCGGCGCCGGGGTCGCGCACCAGGTCATCCGGGTGGTCGGTGACTTCTAGCGCGAGGAGGGCCGTCGCCTCGGTGAAGGAGGCCGTGGAGGAGGAGCGCAGCAGCTTGCCACCGTCGATGACGACCAGGTGGTCGCAGGTGCGCTCCAGCTCGCCGAGCAGGTGGGTGGTGACCAGCACCGAGATGCCGAAGTCCCGGTGGACGCGGCGGATCAGTGCCAGCATCTCGTCCCGGCCGGCCGGGTCGAGGCCGTTGGTCGGCTCGTCCAGCAGCACCAGCTTCGGGTCGTGCACGAGAGCCTGGGCCAGCTTGACCCGCTGCTTCATGCCGGTCGAGTAGCCGCCCATCGGGCGGTAGCGCTCCTCGTACAGGCCGACGTGGCGGAGGGTGTCCGCGGTGCGCTCGCGGGCCGCGGCGGCGGGCAGTCCGGCCATCCGGGCCATGTGCACCACGAACTCGGTGGCCGACACGTCGGGCGGCAGGCAGTCGTGCTCCGGCATGTAGCCGACGCGCTCGCGGATCTCCGGGCCCTGGGTGGCGATGTCCAGGCCGAGGACCCGGCCGGTGCCGGAGGTCGCCGGGGCGAGCCCGAGCAGGATCTTGATGAGGGTGGACTTGCCCGCCCCGTTGGCGCCGACCAGGCCGACGACCCCCGGGTGCACCTCGACGGTGAGCCGGTCGAGCGCCGTTACCCGGGGGAACCTCTTGGAGAGGTCGTCCGTCTTGATGACAGGAGTGGACACGCCCCCAACGTAACGGGCCCGCGCCGCAAGGACCATGAGCTGGAATGACGAACCGCGGATGATGCTGCGGTATGACGCCGGCGGGCTCTCCCCTAGGGGTCGGACGGAAGCGGCCGGGCCGACCGGTCGTGACGCGGTCGGCCCGGCGCTCGTATGACGTTCCGTCAGTTGAGCAGGTCGGACTGCAGGGTGGCCACCTGGCGGAACGGCGCGACCGGCACGCCCTTCGGGTTGGTCATCGTGATGACGGCGAGGACGTCGCTCGCCCCGAGGTACGCCACGCGGGCCGTCGGGTCGCCCTTGGCGCCCTGCACCGAAGACTCCTTGACCGCGAGGTCGACGTTCGGGAGGGCGTCCCAGCCGTCGTGCGAGCCGGCCTTCGCCCCGGGCAGGGCCTTCGGCAGGCTGTTCGCGCGCAGGGCCGAGAAGACCTCCCCGCCCTCGAAGGAGGAGCCGAAGCGCAGCAGCCGGATCTGGGTGCGGGTGCCGTCGGAGGCCGTCCACTCCCGGACGGCGGCCGCGCGGCACGCGTTCTGCAGCAGCAGGGCGCGCAGGTCGTCCGGGTTCTGCTGCTCGTCGAGGACGGCGTCGCAGGGGGCCCAGTCGGCGGTGGCCGCGCCGGCCTTGGCGGAGGCCGCCGGGCTCGCCGGGCCGGACGGGGATCCGCTCGCGGACGGGCTCGCGGACGCGGTGGCGGACGGGCTCGCCGAGCCGGACGCCGAGGGTGTCGCGGTCGGGCTCGGGAAGACGACCGGCCCGAGCGGACCGCCGGCCTCCTTGGGCGCGGGCAGCACGAGGTTGCGGAGGTCCGCGCGGTGCGACTCCTTGCGCACCGACGGGCCCTTCGCCGGGGGCTGCGGCGGCAACGCGAGCGCGGGGAAGGTGTAGCGGCCGTCGCTCTTGGTCGCCAGGCCCGGGATGTCCGTGCGCTCGGGAACGGTCAGGGCCATCGCCGTCCCGGTGCCGGCGAGCGCGCACACCAGGGTGGCGGCGGCCCAGCGCACCACCGCCTTGCGCCGGCGGGTCCGGCGGGCGAGGCGGGCCTCGCGCTCCTCGGGCGTCTCGGGCGCGGCCGGCGGGGGCGGCACCAGCTCCACCTCGGAGAGCGCCGGGCCGGCCGGCGCCGCGGGCTCGGGCGGGGCGGTCGGCACGGGCGCCGGCGGAGCGGTCGGCGCGGGCGGGGGGACGGGGGTGCCCGCGGGGTCCTGCGGGGTGACGTGGTCGGTCATACGGACGCTCCCGGGCGGGCGAGGCGGTCGAGCTGCGCGGTGAAGAGGGCGACGATCTTGTCCTTGGGCAGCGGCGCCACGCCCTCGACGTTCATGACCACGAGGAGGTCGCCCTCGGCGGCCGAGCACTCCAGGTAGTCGAGCGGGGCGGACGGCGGCGCCGGCATCAGGTAGCAGTGCGCCTCCGGGTGGCCGGGGATCTCCGGGCCGAGCCGGAACAGGCCGGTGTCGCTGAAGACCGCCGTGTACTCGTTGAGCTTCTGCACCTCCTGCTGGTTGAACTGGCGCAGCTTCAGGCCGGCCACCAGGTCGTCGCCCTGGGCCCGGTACGTCCGCACACCGGTGGCCTTGACGTGCAGGCCCTCCCAGTAGGCGCGGAGCTTGTCCCGCTTGTCCTTGGGGATCTGCTGGAGCTCCTCGTCCAGTTCGGCGCTGAGCCGCTCGGCGCCGATCTCGTCGTCGTTGCCGTAGCCGCCCTCGTCCGGGCCGAGTTCGAAACCGGCCGGGACGGGCAGCAGCAGGTCGCGCAGCGAACCGAAGTGGTTGCCGTTGGACCTGGCGCCGAACGGCGTCGCGGTCGCGGTCGGGGGGGGGGCGGGGGGCGGGGCGGCGGCGCCCGGGGGGGGGGGGGGGGGGGGCGGGCTGTTGTTGGCCGTTGCCCATTCCCCCCCCACCCCCCCCCCCGCGGCCGTGGCG